>JAJZJL010000068.1 GCA_021810145.1 Planctomycetota bacterium
GGCAGTACGACCGTTGCCGCCACCACCAGCGCAGCTCTCGCCGGCAGTATTGCCGCTCCCGTGCCTGAACCCGCATCCCTGGCTTTGCTGGCGATCGGAGCACTGGGAATTCTGGGGTTGCGGAAACGCCGGTGGGCTTAATTCATTTGGAGGCCAATTTCACGTACCAGCGGCTCGCGGTTTTTTCCACGACCAGATGAGTATTGACGGGAGAATGGCCTTCCTGGTCGGAAACAATCAAATCATTGACCCCGCGATTGAGATAACAGCTTGGCACATACAGTCCCATGTGCATAATATTATCCGGATAATGCCCCAGATTATGACCGTTGAGCCACATATACCCGCCAGTTAAATCGCCCCATGCCACGCGCAAAATCAAATGCAACTCCTTGACCGCATTTAACTTTGGCTTCCATACAAATGTCGTGCGATAAAAGCAGGGCACATCCGGAGCCGCGGTGAATTTTTTCCATCCCGCGCCGGTCAAGGGCGATCCCATTCCGCCACGCATCCGCCAATTGACAATAGCTCCCCCGCCGGCAAGCGCCGGAGCCAGCCGGGACACGCTCAATACCACCTGCCCCAGGCTGTGCATGGTATTGGCCGGAATAAGAATACTTAACACATTGGGTTGCTTGCCATACCAGAAGGTCAGCATAGCCCGCGACCGGTCAGTGCCGGCGGCCAACGCATCGACCCGTCCTGAATCAAAACATATAAATGCGTTGGATATCGGATGTTGCCAGGAAAAAACCAGATGATCGGCGTTTAATGCCGGCAGTTTGGCCCGCAGCCAGACCATGCCGCTTTTCTTGAATTCGGGAATGGCTCCGCCTCGCAAAGACGTCCACTTTCCCCCGCTGACATCGGATAAGACCCGCACCATCGCCGTTGATTTAGCCAATGCCAGATAACGGTATTTCCAGTTTTTCACGACCATTTGCCTGGAAATCTCCCGCATCAGCACAACCTTGCCGAATATGCCGACAGCCCCGACTTTATTATATGGACCAATATATGTCCATAATTTAGCTCGCCCGCTGGCGCTGGCCAATATGGCCAGCGTATTGGTTCCGGCTTTAAGTTGCACATTGACCGCCGGCTGACTGCCCGCCTCGGCCAACTTTCCATTGACAAACACATCCGCCGTGCCTGTCAGATGGGAAAACAAAATGCGATACATCCCGGCTTTTTTTACCGTTACCATGCTGCGATACCACTGATGCAAACCCGGATAATCGCCGACCCCGATCTGCCGCGGATTGGGTGCCGCAATCCATTGTTTATCATCAGCATTGGGTTTTGCCGGCCCATCCGCCAGCCGCATCTGCCAGGGCGTAAATGTCGGAACCGTCAGATCCGCGGCTTGCGGCACTCCCGCTCCAGCCGCCATGCCCACCGGCACCGGCCTGGAGGAGGAACCAAAATAAATCCGGGCCTTGTCCATGTTGGCATCCAGCGGCATCTGTGTGTGAAGCACCATACGCCCATCGACGCGACTCGCTGCGCCCACGTAGTGCGGACCACACACCAGCGCGGGCTTCCCGAGAATATTTAAAAACCAGGTGTGATACATCGCATCGCGGCTTTCCACAAATATCCGCAGGGTGTTATGCGCGGTTTTTATGCGGTAGATATCCGGCCCTTCCGCCGGCACCTTTGCCCGCAATGTCAAAGCGCCGCCGCGCGGCGAATCCACAAATGCCTTTGATTGCGCCTGAATTTTT
Source organism: Planctomycetota bacterium (assembly GCA_021810145.1). GTDB lineage: Bacteria > Planctomycetota > Phycisphaerae > WQYP01 > WQYP01 > JAMDCX01. Next base: position 1,731 of record JAJZJL010000068.1, read on the forward strand.
CCCCGCACCGACAATCGCAACATCAATTCCGATTTTGGCGGTCCGTATGCCACCAGCGTTGTGGTTGCTCCCTGCTTAAAGACTCCGAATATGCGCGCACAGCCATACTGCAGATCAAAGAGTTTATTAATGGCAAATTTCTTAATTACCGCAAAGAGATGAAATCCGGCAATAACCTGCGGAACACCGCCAGGAATGTTGACCGTCACCGGATTAAATGACAAATTCTGATAAAAAATCATATCTCCATTGGGACTTTGCCTTTCAAACACGCGCACACCGGGGGGAGCCTGCATTTTCAAATGCCGCACATTGACACTGGTTTCTAAAATACGTTGAAAGCTGCGCGCAAAATAATTGGCGGTCTTGTATATGTAATACAATGGCCGCAGGTCGCCGGCCTGTCCGATGGGTGCGGCAAAGTCATAACTTGGGCCGACCGTATTATCCACATACGATGATGGCGTGGTGCCCCCCACCGCCATGTATGCGTCGTATCCGTTTCCGCCATACGCAATCACATGCCACATCGACTGTCGAGATATTTCCCGCAGGGCCGGCGGATGCGTGCGGTACAACGTAAACCACCCGGTCCACATTTCAGTTGTGAACCATGGATCCGTCCGATTTTTTGTGCTCCAAGGGCCGGGGCCCGCGGGACTGTTTCCGTGGTGCATACCGCTAAAATACATCGGCACATCAATACCCATGGCCCGGGCTTTGTTATAGAGAAATTTGTAGTAATTGTTGGGCAGCACATTGCCCCATCCCTGTGAATCCTCATTTTCCAACTGCACCATGATCACGGGGCCGCCATGGTTGATCTCATTGGCGGCCACAATGGGCAATAATTTATTGTAGTAGCTGGTTACGACATCGATATATGGTTTGTCATCCTCCCGCACCGCCAAACCGGGAATAAACCGCAGCCATACGGGATAACCGCCCTGACTCCACTCGCCGTTACAATAGGGTCCGATGCGCAGAATCGCATAAAATCCCATACTGTGCACGAGTTTCAAAAATGCCGCCAGATTATGCCGGCCCTTGAAGTTAAACTGTCCTTTTCGCTGTTCCTGATAGCTCCAAAAAATGTACGTCTGAACGCAATTAAATCCCGCTCGCTTCATTTTCAGCAGCCGGCTTTTCCATAAAGCCCGCGGTACCCGCTGGTAATGCATGCTGCCTGAGGCGATAAATACCCGTTTGCCCCGGATAATAAATCCTTTGCCATCAAAGTTGAAATATGGCTTGACCGCCGGCGTGGGCGGGAACATACCGACATCTTCCGGCCCAAAGGCCGCAACCGGAACCGCCCGCCACACCAACATCAACACGCCAAGCAATGCAGCCATACGCAGCAGGGAACGACAAGATCTGAATACATTTACGATTTTATGTTGCATCGGCAGCAAATTCACACTCCAAAGCATCCACGCCCGATTATTTTAAACCGTCCGGTCGGCAAACCGCCAGGCAAACTCACTACCCTTCTCATCGGTTCATCGCACCGGGCCGACATCGCCAAGAACATATTGTAGTGGTATAACGCACCAAAACCGAACATGTTGCGATCCGCGGCACAACCTGTGGAGAGACCATCTTCCCGGCCCGGACGGCCCCAATGTCCGCGGGCATATAATATAATCGCTTACTCAACCGAAATAGAGATTTGGATGCCCGTAAATATCAGCTTTCCGCGCCGACAGCGGCACGAGTGCTGCAGTTGATGGTTGGCAAAAATACTCAACGTCCATCTTGGGGCGTGATCTCTGTTTCCGTAAGTTCGCGGTCCGGATGGCCTTGCCATTTGCATGGGCAGCACTGACATATTGTGGCAGTAAAAAACGGTACCGCCGACAGAGAACTGGCAATGGCCCGTTCCAAAAAAAACAAATGCCGCACCGCCCGGTGATTGCCGGTGCCGAAATCATCTTCGGTTCGGAGACCGAATTATTGCGGCGCGGCTTTTGCTCTTACAGGAGGCTAAAATCATCCCGGAACGGTGTATGAACTGGCACCGCCCATATATTTTTTTTCCACATCCGGTGTCGGTTCGGAACTGGGAATGATCGTTCCCGGTGGACACCAGTAGATGGGGTTGGCGGAATCAAGGTCGCTTTTCAGGCTGACATGACCATCAAAAAACAGCATATTCATATCGAACACCCCCGGACCCGAACCATGCCGGTACGCATATTCACGGGCATCCACCCCGCCAGTGGAACGCTTGAAGCTGCCGCTGGAATTTCCCGGAGCAAAGTCCCGATTCCAGGAATCCGAATACCATGTAAAGGCACCTTCGTCGGCAAATGCGCTGCCATCGATATTTTCCGTGGTCGTCAAATCCACATCCGGTGACTCATTGGTCAGCGAGTACGCCGCACCGTCCGCACAGAAGCATTTCATGGAGGGCTGCCCGACATGTGTCATTCTCGGCGAGTAACTTGCGGGCACATGAACATAGGGAAACGTGCAGGTGTAATTGTCCGTTGCCTGGGGGTCCAGTAGAAAAAGACCGGCGGCACAATAGGATAACATCGGCCCCACCGGCGGCTGAATCGAAGAACTGGAATAAGGCACCGCGAGAAACGTATTGCTCGGACAGATAAATGCCGGATCAGCCCGCAAGAATTCAAATCTGGAAAGCCGATCCGGTTTGGTGGCGGCAAGCTGGTCCGAGGTGTTGGCGCATACGAATCGATGGTTCATTTCATTGGATAACGGCGTCATCCAATCATACTCCGCACAGAGATTCGGATAATCATATTCCGAATAGGGCGAATGGGCACCGGTGTCAATGTTAGACCAGAAAAAACTGCCGCTTGTAGCCGGGCTGCCGACAATGGCATCCTGCCACTGTGTTGCATATTCCTCCATGGCCTCGCCAATGGAATGCAGATTGGCCGCACAAACAACGGTTTGCGCATCGCGTTTGGCTTCCGCCAGGGCCGGCAGCAGCAGCGCGATCAGCAGAGCAATAATGGATATCACGACCAGCAACTCAATGAGTGTAAACGCGCGTTTTCCTTGATTGCGGTGCGCCGGTGCGGATATTTTCCAGAGAGAATTATCCCGTTGCATTGGCATAATCACACCAGGCGTTAGCCCTTCATTCGTCACGTTCATAACCGTATCTCCTGAATCGATATTCTTTTTCGATATTGATGCACTGACGTTACGACCCGCCAGCCGATGGCGCGTTATAGCGGCGCAGCCATTTTTCATATTGCGCTTTGGTTGGCGGCGGAGACGATCCGGGCCGGGGTGGTTTCTCGTTGGCCGTTACCAGCCGTCCGGAAAGTGGCGCAAACGTCGGGGCATTTTTCCCCAGCCAACTGTTCAGCAGCACCGGCTCCGGGCGGGCCAGAATATGACCGCCCCTGCTCCAATAAGAGAATGATGCCGGATAACCGGTGTGGCGGTGGGTAAATGGCGACAGCACGGGAATGGTATCTCCGATTTTAAGCTGATAATGGAAAGTTTTTCCGGTAACAGAATCAATAAACAGGGGACTGGCGGCAAATTGCTGAGCGGAATCCGGTCCAAAATAGCGCATCATGGACCAGGCAAGGCCGATCAATGCGATGAGCAGAAGAATCGTTGCCGTTACTCTCCCCGGTGACGTGTGCAACCATTCTGAAAACGGTCGGGGTGGCCCGCCGCCCTTTGCGGTGGCAGCCGGTTCATTTGTGAATGTTGGCTGCAACCATTCAATCTGGGATCGATTCATTGTTCTGCCACCTTTCCCGATGCCTGACATTGAGCCGGCAGTGACATCCGTCACTATTTTACGGCTCTGATCCAACCGGCGTCCGCCGCTCCGGCGGCCGAACCGGCTGTTTGCATGAAATCCTACAGGGCCGCGATTAAGGAAATATGTCAAGGAAGTTAAAGCTCTGCTAATGTTGCGGCACGATCGGCGGCAAGCCCATTATGAGCACAATCGCCCACGTATGTAATTTAACTCAAGGCAATTACTACGCTGCCTGAATCTTCATGTAAGCGCGATACCGTTGCTCTGAAATCATGCGGCGGCTTTCAGTCGATAATTGTCGGCGGCCAAAGCAACATTGCGACCACTTTCAGTACGGGAGGTTTCACATGAGTAAGTTAAATTCATTCACACTTTCTTCGGGAATGCTGGCTGCGGCGGCCATGGCGGCCATGGCCGGGCAGGTGCCATCCGCGCTGGCTGCAGTCAGCGGGAGCGCCAGCTACAGCACCAGCACGTCAACAATCACCAATGTGCGGGCCGGCGGGCCAAGTTCGGGTGCCAGCCGCATTACCGCGGAAGGCTCCAGTTCCGGTTATTATGGCAACTACGGCGTAATGGATTTTAATGCCTCATATCTGGGTGTTCCGTCGGGCGTCAATATGGCCGGTGTTTCCGGGCTGAGCCTGAAGCTGACCGACAAAAATGAATATTTTGCCGCCGCCGGACCCGTTAACTTTTATATCGATGAAAACACCAATCCATTAAGCTCCGCGGCGTATACATCCGGTGCCGCCTATGGTGGCGCCGCACCCGCGGGTTCACTGTATTCTTCATCCAATCCCAACGGCACACTGTTTCTTCTAGGAACCGAAACCTATACACCCGGTCTTTCGGGCGGATCGGCCGGGTATCAATTCAAATACAACTTCAGCACGATCCCAGTCGCATTAAGCAGCTACCTGACCGGCCAGATCAACAGCTTCGGAGATATTCGCATTCTCGCCACGCCGGGCAGCAGCACAACGGCCGCTGATTATCAGGGAAGCCAAAGCGATCCCTCCGGCACTCCGCCGCTGTATTCCCCTGAACTTACGGTCACCGGTTCGACCGTTACCGCTCCAGCTTCGGATGCGGTGTTATCGGTTTCCAATACCAATATTACCTTCAATCGTATTGTCAATTCCGCCCCGGCTACCAGTACGTTGACGCTCACAAATACTTCCGCCAGCGGTCAGGATACCGCCACGTATGGCGTGATTGGCCAACCCGGCAACGTCAATGCCGCCAATCCACAGGGTAACGGTCTTGGAAGTTCCGGCATCGATCCGCTTGGCCCCGGAGCCAAAACCAACATCACCGTCGGCATCGATGCATCGGGCATTGAAGCCGGAAGTGTCAACAGCGTCACGGGACCGGCGACTGCCACTGTTGAGATTGTCAATCACAGCAACTCGAGCCAGTCACCGCTGACGGTGACCATTTCCGCCAATCAGGTCGTCGCCAACCGTTTTGTCAACAACGCCGGCGGTTCCGCGGGCGTTAATTACGGCAATATTCTGATTCCCAACGCTCCGACCGCCGTAAATTCCGTCACACAGAATGTTCAGCTAACCACCACCAATTCCACATCCAGCGTGGCGGATTACACGCCCAACAGTCTTACCACCGTTGAGCTTGCCGGCAATACCGTCATTGCCGCACCGACGGGTTCCGGAACCGCTCCGGGGCTGCTGCACAGCGCCCCATACGGGGACAACAGCTACATCTCCATGGCGGCGGATCCAAATAACGCCAATACCATTTTTGGAAGCACCACGAATGCCGCCGACCCGGGGACACAAACCGCCACGCGCACGGTAACATATTATGTTCCCGGAACCGAAACTGTTGGCGGCAGTTATGTCAAAGCCCAGTATTACATCGGCTACGCCAGCTTTGGTTTAACACAACTCGATTCCGCTTTGGGTGCTACCAAAAGCCCCACCGGACGCATTTATGTTATTGGCAATATTTATCAACAGGCGCAACTGCAGGATGCTCAATCGGCCGCCAATAATGGAGCGGGAACATTTTATGCCCAACTGCAAAACGCCCCCCACACCACCAATTATCAGGGGGGCAGTGACATCGGTCTGCGTGATGCGGCCGTTATTACATCGGCTCCCACGGGTATTGACTCTGCCAATACGCAGTATGCCGGTGACTGGACCTTAAATTCGGCTTTGGCCGCCAACACCACCATCGGTGATGGCCAAAGCGTGAACGCCGCAAATTTTACGCCCGGTTCCACCTTGCAGCCCACGTTGCTCAATGGGCAGTATCAGGTGCAGATCAACGGCGTAACCGCTGAGAACGCGCAGACCGGCCTTGATGGCAATACTGTTGCCGGCGCTGCCGCCAACGATCTGGGAACACACAATTATGTTCTCACGGCAACCGTAACCGGAAATTTCGGTCATGCCGGAACCGCCAATTCAGCCGCAATTCTCGCGGGCGAATCCTACACCGGCTACAACATCCAGAGAGCCAATGAAACCGGCAGTCAACAGACCCATGTTCAGTTCCTCGGCGGAATCGCCAGTAAGGCCACCACACTGGCCGTGCAGTTTGCAAATGCTCCGACCAGCAACACCAGTGTGGTCAGCGATGTGGCCAATATCACCGGGACCGGCAGTGACACGCATGTGGTCCAGATGAGCTACAATCCCAGCTCGATCACCAACGGCAGCAATAGTCCGACGCTGGCCTGGTACAACGGTTCAATCTATCAGGCCGCCAATTTTGGCAATACCGGCGGCACTCCGACCGAATATACCGGGGCATACAATCCCGCAACCCAAGGTGAAAACCAACTGGGCTCCTACGGCATCAATACCGCCAACAATACCGTTTGGGCGGTGGTGAACAATGGGACAGGCAACTTCGCGGTCATGCAGCGAACGCCCGGTGACACCACTGGAAAAGGCTCCGTTACGCTGGCGGACCTTTCGACGGTTTACAATAATGTGGGAATCAACACCGGTGCCACATGGAGCCAAGGAGATTTTGTCGGAACCGGCAACGTCAGCCTCAGCGATTTGTCCACGGTGTACAACAACGTGGGGGTATCGGAGGCCAGTGCCGTCTCGGCCGGCACGGCCAAGGCAACGACTCGGATGTCGGTTTTATCAACTGCGGCTGCATCCACCGCGGCACCAACCGATGTAAGCCTTACCGTGAATCGCACCACGGGCGATGCCACGTTGGTGTTTAACAACCCGAACGCGCAATTTTACGCTTGGGAAATTACATCCAAGACCGGGGGGCTGAACTATGCGAACCTGACGGATCTGCCGAACTTCGGCACGGGTCTCCATGCCCGTGGTCCCACCGCGTTGGACGGCGTGTACTCCGGTTTTGCCACGGGAGGATTTTACAACCCCGGTGGCACCTGGAATCTTGGTGACATCATCACCCCAGGCGACATCACCAGCAGCGCCCTTGATTTCAGCTTCAACGAGTTTAATCCCAGCAGTGGTCTGTCGGTCACTTTTGATCCCGGTACGATCAACTATACCGCCGTGCCTGAACCGGCATCCCTGGCCCTGCTGGCGATCGGTGCGTTGGGAATTCTGGGTTCGCGGCAACGCCGCCGAACCAATGTGTAACGCCCGCAAAAAAGGTACGGCTGTTCTCTCGCCACTTTTGCCCGCAACCTCTCCGGTGGCACTTGCCGCCGGAGAGGCGGTCGGGGAGGTGGTTGTAAATGGAGGTTAATCAACGGTAAGCATTCACAAAGCGCCGACGGCCTTGCCGATATGCTGTTATGGAATATCCACCGCGACACGCCTGCCAAGCAGCCGGGCGGATGGAACTGACAGCCCTTTCCGCGCAACAGTGAACGATTACCGAGACCCACCAGGCGATTGAAAATTCGGAGAGCAAGCCTGTTCCCCGCCCTCCAGTGTGGCCAGAGACACTGGAGTGGCGGTTTTTGTGTTATTATTTCCCGCAAGGCAGGTAATATGACCTGTGCCATGTGGCCACGTTTTTTGAAAGGCATTCTTGTTATGAAAAGAAAATCATGCGTCGGGTGGATGTTACGGATGCTGGAGAAAACACCCTTGCCGCCGGTTTTGCGGATCAAGGGGTTCAACCGTGCTCCCGGCTCGCCGCCGGTCGAATCGAATACCATCCGCGAATATCTTCATGCGGCTTTTACCAACGGCATGGCATACCGACGGACGCTGATGATTGCAGCCTATGCGGCGCTGGTTCCCGGAATTTCGCGCATCTCCGCACAGAATGCCTTACCTGTTATTCATAAAACCGCCACCAATCGAATCATCAATCCGGTTGGCGAAACGGCCCTGACACCGAATTTTGCCATTGGTGTTGTCGGAAGCGGCCAACATGTGGTGGTAGAGGCGACGGGAGCGGCGTATCGACAAACATTGACCATGATGAATGCGAATAACCTCACCGAGCAGGCCCAAATGGGATTCCTGAAAGGAAAGCCGTGGAACAAGCATGTTCTCCCCGGCATGTCCCGACAAAGCCTGTTTCAAGGAATTGCCGCCGGACCGCATGGCATGATTTATGCCGCCGGCGGCGTATCGAATAATATTCTCGCACTGCGGGTATTGCCGGGCGGAGGCTTGAAAGTGGTTCACAGCTATCCTCTGGCGTTTCAGGCATTTTCTAAAACGCAATATCCCTATATTTATCAGGGCGAACACATCGATCCAAAAATCCAAAATGGGCCTACCGCACAAGGCGAAATTATTCCACACCCCCGGCAGAAAAAATATAGCGCGTGGGATTTTTATCCTGATTCCGTAGCAGTTGGCGCACGCGGCATTCATATATTTACCACAGGCTTGTTGAGCAACAGTGTCGCCCGGATCAACCTTAAAACCGGTCACACACGTTATGCCAATGCCGGTGCGATGCCCTTTCAAGTTGTCACCGCCGACCATGGCCGCCGCCTGGTGGTCAGTGATTGGGGTGACAACGGCGTAACGGTTCTCAATGCCCGCACCATGGATCCACTGGGATTTATCCGCATCGGAGCGCCGACCGGTCCGGATAATCAACTGCCCGGCGTGCATCCAACGGCATTGGCGACACAAGGCGATTCCGCCAATGTCTGGGTAGCCTGCGCCAACGCTGATATGATTACCGAGATCAATGCCCGAAGTATGGCCAATGTGGGCCTGGCCATGGACCGGCCCTACCCTGATGCACCGCCGGGATCCTTTCCCGATGCGCTGGCGGTCGCAAATGGCAGGCTCTTTGCGGGCAATGCCGGTAATGATGATGTAGCCGTATTCAATGCCGGCACCGGCAAGCTGGAAGGATTGATTCCCACGGGCTGGTATCCCACCAATCTGTGTATTTATCATCACGCGCTGTATGTGGTGTCCGCCAAAGGACTGGGATCGGCTCCCAATCCGGAAGGTCAATGGATCGGATCGTCCATGCCCGGCACCGTGCAACGCATTGCACTGGATCATCTGTCAACACACCTTCCGGCATGGACGCATGCGGCGCTGGCAAATGACGGCTTTTCAGCCCGGCAGCGCGCACAATTGGCAGCGCAAAACAAATTGGCCACCCGATTTATTCACCGTCATATCCGTTATGTGGTCTTTATTCTGCGCGAAAACAAGACCTTTGATGAAGAATTTGGAGCTTACAAACGGGCGGGAAAATGGGCGGATCCACATTTGGATCTCTACAACCGCACAGAGTTACCAAATCTTTACGCCATGGCCGATCATTACGGCTTGTGTGTTAATTTCTACATGGATGGTGAAGTCACTGCGCAAGGGCATCAATGGACCACCTCCGCGGAAGATTCAGATTTTGTCCAGCGCACATGGCCCATGTATTACTCCAATCGCGGGATCGTGCCGAATCCGGGCTGGTCGCAGGATCTCCAAGGTCAAGCGTACCAGCCCGACACCGGCTTTAACGGCGCGGATAATCCATATTCTGATTACATCAATTTGAGCGTACTTAAACACTGGTCCAATCCATGGATTTCTTATCCCGGCGGAATGTTTATTTTTAATGATCTGCTGACCAATCATGTTTCGTTTATGGATTTCGGAGAATTTGTATCGCGCAATCAAGCCGGAGAAATCAGCCCGGACATGGCCAGGCATCTGGGTAAAAACTTTCCGGCATGGAACCGCTTCATTTTAGATACGGATCGCTCCGGGATCGTGCATGCATTCATTTCCGCCCATAAAAACGATCTGCCGCATTTCATGTATATCTGGCTGCCGGATGATCACACCGCCGGACGATCTCCCGGATTTTACACACCGCAGTATTACGTGGCGAATAATGATCTGGCAACCGGTCAGATTGTCGCGCAGTTAAGCCGCACGCCGGAATGGAAACACATGGCCGTTTTCATCACGGAAGATGACGCTCAATCCGGAGCCGATCATATTGACGCGCATCGGTCCTTCTCGGTTATTGTCAGCCCCTGGATCAAGCCCGGCGTGTTGATTACCCACCGTTACTCCCAGGTTAATCTGATGCGAACCATTGAAGCCATCACCGACGTGCCGCCCATGTCCCAATGGGATGCCAATGCTCAGATCCTTTCCGGCATTTGGACCAAACATCCGAATTTTGCCGCATATCACGTGCGCAGTATTCGCGTTCCCATGCAATACAATCCAGGACGGATGTGGCATGGTGAAAAAATGCGGCGAAAAGCCGGGCAAACCGGGCATTGGCTCTCGCCACACTGGTTGAAAAAGCACGGTGCGGCATCACCTGATCTTGGCGATTCCAATTTCACTCCCACGCAACTGATGAAAGTTCCCGGCCCCGAACAAATGCGTCAGGAATGGATTGCCGTGAAAGGCAAAGCCTCGTATTTACGGGTGATGGCCTACCTGCGGCAACTGGCCCAAGCTCAACATATGCCGCTGACGCATTATATTGCCAGCGACGCGGGTAACCCCTGAGCACCGTTCCCGCCGCGCGGAATGGTGCCATTGGGTGCTCAAACGGAAGGAATGTGATGAGTAGTCTCCTGGAATGTATGGATGACGCCGCGATGAGTCCACTGCACCGGCAGTTAGCGTGGGCGGCGGGGTTGGGCATATTTCTTGATGGATACGACACCATCATTGTCGGCGCGGTGCTGGTGCTGCTGGCCAGACAATGGCACCTTGGCCCTTCGCAATATCGCTGGGTTGGAACCGCCGCTCTGGCCGGAGCGTTTCTTGGTGCTCCGATTAGCGGCCATATCGCGGATCGCTTTGGCCGCAAAGCCATTTACCTTATTGATTTGTTCACCTTTTTCTTTGCCGCGGTTCTATGCAGCGCGGCGTGGAATATCTATGCACTGGTTGCATTCCGATTTGTACTGGGCATCGGCATTGGTGCCGATTACCCTCTCAGTGCCACGTATATGGCCGAGTTCATGCCCAAAAACAAACGCGGCGGTGTTATCACATGGACCTTCGGCCTGTGGACCGGCGGCGCTATTGTCGCGGGACTGGTGGCCTACAGCCTTTTATCATTCGGCCCCATGGCCTGGCGGCTCATGTTACTGATCGGGGCGGCACCGGCACTGCTGGTAATCTGGTTGCGCCGCAACCTGCCGGAGTCACCGCGATGGTATCTGCGGCACGGGCAGGCCGAGAAAGCGGCGGCAGTTTTAGCGCGTGTGGATCAGTCAATATCTCCAGATGAACTCGCGTCCATTGTGGCGGTCGAACGCCAGAAGGCGGTAGCCCCAAGAACCCCGTTGCGGGTGTTATTTCAAAAGCGTTTTATTCGCGCCACGCTGCTGGTGTGCATTCCCTGGTTCATCATGGACCTGGTGGGGTATTACCTCACCATTTATACGCCATTGATTCTCGGCCATCTCGGATTTAAAACCGCGCATCAGCAGATTCTGGGTTCGGCGCTGCTTTCCGTAACGTTTCTGCTCGGGTACGTTCCATTGGCCTTAACCGTGGACCGCATCGGACGAATCTGGCCGCAGATTATCGGCTTTATCGGCAGCGCCGCAGCACTGGTATTGGTGGCTGTAACGGCCTTGCATGTACCGGTTAAAGACGTGCTGGAACACGGTCAATTGCAAGCGGTGCCGCAATACGGAACCCTGGCGTTGGCGATGGTTTTCCTGGGAATGATGCTTTCACAGGCATTCAATGCCTTCGGCCCCGGCAATACCACCTACGTTCTGGCGGCCGAGGTTTACCCCACCGATGTGCGCGCCGCCGGCCATGGGTTTGCCACAGCTTTTTCCCGCCTCGGCGCAGTGGCAAGCACCTTTTTTCTCCCAGTGCTGGGCAAAGCTATCGGTACACCCAAACTCCTGCTGATTCTGGCGGCAGGTTCGGTTTTAGGCGGCGTAACAACATGGCTTTTCCGCGTGGAGACCACCAATCAATCGCTGACGCAGGATGCGTAAGAATATCGTTATTCATGCGCCGCGTGACGCCACCGTCCATCGCACGGGACAAACCGTGATTTGCCGATCCGCGCTAGAGTTTTACATTTCGCAGTCGCAGGGCATTGGTAATAACCGATACACTGCTGAAGCTCATTGCCGCCGCGGCGATCATGGGACTTAGCAGAATACCAAGAACCGGATATAAAATGCCTGCGGCAACGGGGATGCCCAGAATGTTATACCCGAACGCCCACGCCAGATTCTGCCGGATGTTCCGCATGGTCGCGATGCTCAATTCCCGAGCCTGCAGAATACCGGCTAAATCGCCGTGCAGCAGCGTCACGCCGGCGCTGGCAATGGCAACATCCGTCCCGGTGCCCATGGCAATACCCACATCCGCCTGCGCCAGCGCCGGGGCATCGTTGATTCCATCCCCTGCCATCGCGACTTTTCGCCCCTGGCTTTGCAGCCGGCGGATAACCTGATCTTTTTCCTGTGGCAAAATATTGGCTTCCACCATATCAATGCCAAGCTGTTTCGCAACGGCCAACGCGGTAGCCTTATTATCTCCGGTAATCATTACCACAGAAAGACCGCGGGCTTTCATTTCTTTAACCAGGCCGGTTGCACCGGCGCGAACAGGATCTGCGGTCCCAAGCAGCCCCATTAACTTTCCGTCCGTTACGACATACATCACCGTCTGTCCCTTTTGGCGCAGCAGTTCCGACTGTTCTTTCACCGAATCAATGGATATCTGCTGTTGCCGCATCATGGCAATATTGCCAATTGCCACGGCGCGGCCATTGATCTTTCCGCTGACCCCCTGTCCGCCGGCAGATTGAAATTCCACCACCGGCAAAAAGGCCAGACGCCTTTCTTCCGCGGCGGAAATAATCGCCGCCGCCAACGGGTGCTCGCTGCCGCGTTCCAACGAGGCGGCCAATTGCAACAACTCATCAACCGATACCCCGGGCTGCGGCTGAAGTGTTACCACTTTCGGCTTGCCCTCGGTCAGGGTGCCGGTTTTGTCCAGAGCGATGGTGTCAATTGTTTCCATACGCTCCAGAACCTCGGCATTTTTGATCAGCACGCCGGCCTTGGCCGCCCGGCCAATTCCCACCATGATGGACATGGGCGTGGCAAGCCCCAGGGCACACGGACAGGCGATCATCACCACCGCGACGGCATTGACCAATGCGTAAGCCATGGCCGGGGCGGGGCCGAAGATGGACCAGATCACAAACGTCAGAACGGCACAGGCAACCACCGCGGGAACAAACCATCCGGCAAATTTATCGGCAAGTCTCTGAATGGCAGCGCGACTCCGCTGCGCCTGTGAAACCAGACTGACAATTTGCGCCAGCATGGTGTCTGATCCAACCTTTTGTGCTTCCATCAGCAGACCTCCGGTACCGTTGACCGTTCCACCGACCACTTTATCTCCCTTTTTCTTTACAACCGGCATCGGCTCGCCGGATATCATCGATTCATCCACGGTGCTGGAGCCTTCCAGCACGCTGCCGTCAACCGGAATTTTTTCGCCCGGTCGCACCCGGAGTTTATCGCCGGCGACAACCTGTTCCAGCGGCACATCCGTTTCACTGCCATCAGTCGCAAGACGCCGGGCGGTTTTGGGGGCCAAGTCCAGAAGTTCCCGGATCGCCGCACCGGTTTTTCCCCTGGCTCGCAATTCAAGCACCTGCCCCAGCAGCACCAGCACCGTTATAACCGCGGCAGCTTCAAAGTATGTAGCCACAATTCCCGAATGACTCTGAAAGGCCTTCGGGAAAATTTCCGGCACCACCGTTGCCACCACGCTGTATCCATACGCGACGCTCACGCCCAATCCGATGAGCGTAAACATATTGAGATTCCACGTTTTCATTGAAACGCCGGCGCGCACAAAGAAAGGCCAGCCACACCAGAATACCACCGGCGTCGTCAAGACAAAATTAACCCAGTTCAGCCAACCCGCGCGACCCAGCCCGGCGATGTGAAAATCAGCCAGCATGGAGATGATAAATACCGGCAAAGTAAGTATCAGCCCCAGCGTGAATCGGCGCGACATATCTACCAGTTCCGGATTGGCTTGCGGCCCGGCCGCTTGAATGGCCATTGGCTCCAGAGCCATGCCGCACTTGGGGCAGGAACCGGGTTGATCGCGGATAATCTCCGGATCCATCGGACAGGTATACTTAATGGCATTGGGTGTCGGCATCAGCGGCGATTCCAACTCCAATGCCATACCGCACTTGGGACAGGGGCCTGGCTTGTCGCTGACAATTTCCGGATCCATGGGACAAATATAGCGAACCTCTTTATCCGCGATGCGCTGGTTCGGCATGGAATCTGTGCGCTTCGATTCATCCGTCCTCCCGGGTTTTGCCAGCACCCTCAGTTGGACCGTATTAGCCGAAGGTGTTGCCGGGGGCGGCTTACTCAGAAATGTCTCCGGATTGGCCTTGAATTTTTCCAGACAGCCTTTCCCGCAGAAATAATACCGTGTACCGGCATAGTCCCATACGCCGGCGGCCTTTTCCGGCACCACCTTCATATGGCACACCGGATCAACATGGGTAACCAGGGCCGGTGACTTTTCGAGATATTGTGCGGGATTGACCTTGAACTTCTCAAGACATTTGTTCCCGCAGAAATAATAGGTTATGCCGGCATGCACACACTGACCTGCCGCCTTGGATCGCGTTACCTTCATGCCGCAGACCGGATCAATATCCTGAACAAGATCTGTCGGATTCCCGGATGGGTGTGTCGAATTGATCATATGAACCTTCCAATCATCGATCCATGTGGGACATGAGTTTCAGCAGCTCCTCGCAAGCGGCATCCGCCTGCGCCCCACCGGCACGGATGTTTTGCGAGACGCAGTGTTTCAAATGATTGGCCAGCACTTGCCGGGCAACACTGGCCAGAGACTTTTGAACGGCGGCCACCTGAATAAGAATATCCGCGCAGTAGCGATCCTGCCGTACCATATCCTGCAACCCGCGGATCTGACCCTCAATTCTTCTAAGACGGTGCAGGTTATCGATTTTTCTATCCGGATCCACCGCCAATGCATGGCCGCCGGAACCGACATGGCGCAAAGTCCGCTTAACGGGCGCGGCACCGGTGCTGCCACCAGATTCCAGACAAGTCTCGTGCGGCGGGGACGACGGATTCTTTGTTTTTCGCGGCATAACGCTGCGCTCCAGCTTACATACCCCCACGGGGTATATAACGCATCCTAGCACCGCCCGGACGGCGAATCAAGTTTTTATATGGCATACCGCATGAGAGCGGATCTGTAACCGCTTCCGAAACATGGATGCGATTGCTTGCGAACATCATGAGAAAATGGCCGATGAGTAATGGGACCGCGGATAAGGCGGATAACGCGGATACGGCGAAAAGCAATTAACAATGACTCCCGGCGAGCTGGCGTTGAACCTGCACCTGGAAGAGCCGGGAAAAGATTACCAACCACAAAAGAAGCAAAAGAAAGCAAAGAAGTGGTTGGGTAATGAAATCCTCTTCGTGTCTTTATGTCGTTGTGGTGAAAAGCGTTTTTTGTTCACAAGGAGGAAGCGGAGGTGGGGGGAGGGGGGGCGTCAACGAGTCCCGGCGCGCCGGGAAGCAACGAACAACGAGCAACGATCAACGATCAACAACCAATAATAAGTGACAGATGTTCTGTGGCTTCCTGCGCGCCGGATCGGCAAGCGGGTCCGGCAAGTGAAGATTGCTGTTCCAAGATCCAGATGCTCAATGCCAAATGCTCGGTGCTCAATGCACTGCATCCGCGCTATCCGCGCAGGAGCTTTACCCGGTGCGCGCCGGGGAACAATATTGCGACAATTTTAGATCAGGAATTGACAGTTTCACGTTTCCGGAGAAAAAATTGCTTTCTGGGCCTGCGGGGCGGTTTAATCCTGGGTTCACTTCGGCTAAAATACTGGACTGCACACTTTGGGTGTGCACGAAAAAACAGGAGTCCAGCAGCATGCGTTATCGTTTAATTCCCGGTACAGACCTGAATGTTTCCGAACTGTCCTTCGGTAATTTTATTTTTGGCAGCTTTATGTGGGGCAAAGGACCCGAAGATGAACCGGAGGGCATCCGATTACAGAACCGGGCGTTTGAATTGGGTGTAAATTTCTTTGATACCGCGGACGCGTATGACAATGGCCGCGCTGAAAAGCTGATGGTCGAAACCATCCGGTTTGCCGGGCGTGAAAACATTGTTCTCTCCACCAAATTTGGCTATGACTTTTATGGCGATCCGGGAACCGAGGGTTCCCATAAGGAACGCAAACAGGATTTCTCGCCGGCATTTATTCAAAAAGCGCTTGAAGAATCTCTAAAACGACTGCAAACCGATCATATCGACCTGTGGCAGGCGCACAACATCAAACTGCCGCAGATGAATGACGGCTTGGTTGACGCCTTAAACAAGCTTAAAAAACAGGGAAAAATCCGCCACTGGGGTGTTGCGCTGGGACCGGCCATCGGGTGGCGGGAAGAGGGCGTGGTGGCATTAAAAAACTGGCGCGTTGCAACGGTGCAAACCGTCTTTAACATGCTGGAACAACACCCCGGACGGGAATTTTGTGAACTGGCACAGGAACTGGGCGTCGGTGGCATTATCAGCCGCGTGCCGCACAGTTCCGGCATTCTCCAGGATCTGTATACCGAAGATTCCACCTTTACCGATCACCGCAAATTCCGCGATCGCAACTGGCTGATCTATGGTTTGAAAAAGGTCGAAAAGTTGCGGCACATACAAAAGCGCCACGGTTGCACCATGGGGCAACTGGCCGTCAAGTGGATTTTGACATTTCCCGCCAGCGTCAGCGTGCAGCCGAACATCAGTACTGAAGCGGAGTTGAATGAATTTGCCGCGGCTTGCGACGGAACATTGCTTTCCGGCGACGAGATGCGTGAAATTCAGGATATGGTTGAAAGCGATTTCGGCCTCGGAGCCGACGCGCACGCATGTGACCTGAAAAGCAGCGTATCGCTTTCCGGCATTACTCGCAGTGCCTATCAGAAAGGCCAGAGTGTTCCGAGCCTGCCCTACGCCGGACCGGAACATAAACTCAATGTTGGGCTGGCCGGCGCCCGTGGTTAATATGGCGCATGGCGAGAATCAATGAGCCGGAAAAGCATGAAAATGGGAATATTATCCGAATATCATCACCCGGGAAAAGTTCCAGCCGGCCATGGCCTGTACCGGTAACGGCGCAACAGGCTGGCCGAGAGGCAATTTCGCGCGTATGATTAAACGTATATAAAAGTTGACACGGTATAAAATGTAATTGGAAATAAACACGATGACACTATTTGACTCCCAAGGTCGCCCCGTTTCCCCGATTGCCAATCCGATTTCTCCGGTATTTGCTCCTGAGATAATGGCTGCGGCATCGGATCAAATGCCGATGCGCCCGCGAATTGCGGATTATCAGCGCTGGCGGCAAATGACCGTTGATGAAATGCTGCTGGAAAACCGCGTGGTGTTTCTGGTTGGCGAAATTGACCACGCCTCGGCAACCGGCGTTATTATGCGATTGTTGTATCTGCAATCCATCCGTAAAGATCAGGATATCAATCTGTATGTGAACTCCCCCGGCGGAGCGGTTGATGATACGCTGGCCATTTACGACACCATGAAATTCATGACTTGCGATGTTGCCACATTTTGCGTCGGTAAAGCCATGAGCGGTGGTGCCGTGGTACTCGCGGCGGGAACCAAGGGCAAACGTTACGCTTTACCTCATGCCAAAGTCATGATTCACCAGCCGTTCGGAGGCATATATGGCCAAACGGCCGATATTGCCATTCAAGCCGAAGAAATTCTGAAAACCAAGGAAACCCTTACCGACCTGCTTGCGAAACTGACCGGCCAGCCGCGTGAAAAAGTCGCGGAAGACCAGGAACGCGATAAATATTTTGATGCCAAAGAAGCCAAGGCTTATGGTCTTGTGGATGAAGTTCTGGAAGAAACCGATACGGCCGCGAAAGATGCCATCGCCAAGAGTCAGATGGCGCGGCCCTCGTAAATCTGTATGTCGGTGCGGACGCTTCGATACAACAATCGCGCCGGTGAGGGATAATGGAGTATTACACAAGCGCATCACATCTTTTCAACTGGTAAGGAGAGATCGTGAAAATTGCCATCTATGCTGCCCCGCTGGTTACCCGGCATATTACCGGCATAGAGCAACTCGCCCGAAATATCGTTGCCCAATGGGTCACATTGGGCAACGATCATGAGTTTTTCATATTACTGGAAGACCATCTGCCATATCAACGGGACTTTGATTCCAGCGTCATTGATGTGTTACCCGGCAATTTCCACATTACCCGTATTCATCCGGAGCGGCGGTTTTCCACCATGGAACGAATCGAAGGGCTTTTTAACCGCAAGGCCGCACGCCCCGGCGGTCGTGAACCGTGGGATATTCTACACAGTTTTTCCGCCTGGTTGCCCCGCGCATCCGGCACGCCGATGGTGCACACCATTCATGATCTGTCCTGCGAGCTTGACCCGCATGTACGGCGCACGCCGGAAGCGGCGCGGCAACGGGAAATTCATCGCAATGCTGTGCAGCGCGCCACTCGCACCATCGCCGTGTCCCAGCAAACCCGCCACGACATTATCGCACTGTATAAAATTCCACCATCCCGGGTCGATATCATTCACAATGGAATTAATCCAACTTTCACCCCTCGCCCTGACGCCGAACTGCATCAACAACTTATTGAGCATTTCCACACCGATCGACGCTATATCCTGATGGTGGGATCGGACATTCCCCGGCGCAATTATCAACGCGTCTGGCTGGCTATCGAGCAGGTACTCAAAACCCATCCACGGCTGCAACTGATCATGGCCGGACGAAACCGCTGGATGCAGACCATGATCTATCAGCAGATCAGCGCCAGCGGCCAACTCGGCAGGGTCACGTTTATTGAATCGCCCTCGGACCGCGTGCTGGCGCAGCTTTACCGTGATGCCATGCTGACCTGTTGCGGATCGAGTTTTGAGGGATTCGGGTTATCCGTCCTGGAAGCGATGGCCTGCGGGTGTGCTGTGGCCTGCAGCGACATGATGTCCCTGCGCGAACTCGCCGGCGATGCGGTGCTCTATTTTTCGCACGACGAGGTCGCTTCCATCGCCGAGGCTATTTCATCCCTGTCCGATGATCCCGAATTTCGCCGGCAACTGCGGCAACGCGGTCTGCAACGCAGCACTGAATTCACATGGGAACATGCCGGGCGGCAATTACTTACGATTCTTGAAAATACCGTTTCAGCCTGCCAGAAATAATGAACTAACCGCGCCGTAACGCCGGATTTCCCAACTGGCCGCATGCGGCCATCAGCGGCTGGCCAATGGTGGCACGACGCTTGGCCAGAATCCCCAACTTGCGCAGATGCGTTAGAAATGCGACGGTTGTCTCCGATTCGCTGGGGGCAAACCTGGCCGGATTTTGCGGATTGTAAGGAATCAGATTCACCGTAACCGGCAAGGCTTCACACCACCTTGCCAGCGCTTCCGCATCCGCCGGAGAATCATTGACATCCTTCAGCATGACATATTCGATAAGAAATCGGGTGCGGCCGGTGCGCGGATAATCCAGCAGGGCCTGCCGCAGCTGCGCCAGCGGTACAGCTTTGTTGATCGGCATAAGTTCGTTGCGCAATGAATCAGTGGCGGCCGTCAGGGAAACAGCCAGACGCAGAGTCGGCCAATTCATGGCCGAGAGTTTACGAATACCATCGACCCGCCCCACCGTTGAAACAGTGATCCGCGAAAGCGGAATATTAAATTCACCCGGTGCCGCCATTGCGCTGATGGCCTGCGTGACCGCATCAAAATTGTCCAGCGGTTCACCCATACCCATAAACACGATGTTGCGGATATCCGGTATCGGCAGGCCATCCGTCGCATCGGCGCGCAACAATTCTCTTGCGGTTCGGAGCTGCTGCAATATTTGTCCGGACGTTAAATTGGACAGCAACCCCATCATACCGGTCTGGCAGAATGTACAACCCATCCGGCAACCGACTTGCGATGATACACAAAGTGTAAACCACCGGTCGCCATGAAAATTCCGCATGGGAATAATCACCGATTCGGTTTCAAGCAACTGATTTTTATACCTGCCCGCCGGCAGACAGAATTTTACCGCGGTTCCCTCCCGCACAATGCGGGATACGGCGATCGGTGCAATGCTTTCCGCGGTATCTGCCATGGCCGGTGATCAAACCTTCAAGACCACATCATGCGTCAGGCGGCCCTGATAACGCTGACGAATGGGTTCCACAATCTGCCGGACAAATTCATCCACCTGCTGCGGGGATCGTCCGATATATTTTTTCGGATCCATCACCCCTTCAAGGTCCACGGCCTTAAATGCGGGATCGGCCTTGAGCCGGGCGATGAGATCATTGGGCCGGCCATGCTGTTTCACTTCCGCGCCCGCCGCCATCGAATGCCGGCGAATGCGCTCATGCAGATCCTGTCGATCGCCCCCGGCTTTGACCGCGGCCATCAGAATGTTTTCCGTGGTCATAAAGGGCAATTCCGCCGCCAGTCGCTGCGCAATGACATTCTCGTTAACCACCAGTCCGCGCGATACATGCACCAGCATGTCCAGTATGGCATCCGCGGTTAAAAATGCCTCCGGAATCGAAAGCCGCTTGTTGGAAGAATCGTCCAGCGTGCGCTCAAACATTTGTTGCGCCGCGGTAAACAGCGGTTGCTGCACAATGCCCATCAGCCAGCGGGCCAGACCGGTAATTCGTTCGCAGAGCACCGGATTGCGTTTATAAGCCATCGCCGAGGAACCAACCTGCTGATCCTCAAAAGGCTCTTCGACTTCCTTAAACGCCGCCAGCAGCCGGACATCCTGAGCCAGCTTATGAGCGCCGGCTCCCAAAGCGGCAAGGCTGGCAACCACCTGCACGTCAATAATACGCGAATAGGTTTGCCCGGAAACCGGATGCACGCGTTTGAACCCCAGTTTTTCCGCTACCGCAAATTCAAGTTGTCTGACTTTTTCATGATCTCCCTCAAAAAGTTCCAGAAAGGACGCCTGCGTACCGGTGGTCCCTTTAATCCCCCGCAGCATCAGCGTCTGCTGGCGCAGTTCAATATCCGCCAGGCAGAGAACAAAATCATAACACCACAGCACCGCCCTTTTCCCCAGCGTCGTGGGCTGCGCGGGCTGAATATGCGTGTAGGCCAGCACCGGCAAATCACGCCATTGCGCGGCGAATGTGGCAATATTGTCAATGACAATCGCCAGCTTCCGGGCGACGATATCCAGTGCATCCCGCAATAACAGCACATCGGTGTTGTCCACAATATCCATTGACGTCGCGCCGAGATGCAGAATGGCTTTGGCTGCCGGAGCGGCTTTTGCAAACGTATGCAGATGAGCCATGACATCATGCCGCAGCCGGGCCTCCTGCCTGGCGGCTTCATCAAAATCAATACCGTTCAGATGAGCCTTCATCTGCCCGAGCTGCTCATTGGTTATGGGCATTCCGAGCTGCTGCTGGGCTTCCGCGAGAGCCAACCATATTCTCCGCCAGGTGGAGAATTTTCTCTGCGGAGAAAATACTTCCAGCATTTCCGCGGAAGCGTTACGTGTTACCAGCGGACTTTGATAAACCAGCATTTCCAGAGGCGTTTCCATCTGTTCTCCATTGGGCCATTACACCGGTCACACCAGGCACCGGCAGTATCAACGGCCCGCCAATACACCGCCGGCCACAACGAACCAACCAGTCGTGCCGCAGCGTATAACTCATTACCAACGCAATGGTAACACAATATGCCGAAACTGGAAATTTGCCACAGCCATTGGTCAGGCCGAAATTAAAAATTCCGCAATGGCGGGACGCGATGTAGCCCGGTAGAGTTGGGAGTTGGGAATTAGGAGTCAGGAGTCAGGAGTTAGGAGTTGGGAGTTAGAATAATGCGGAAGCGCGGCGCGTTCAGTTCCTTCTAGATTCCAGATTCTAGGTTCTGAATCCTGATCCACAGATTGCGCAGATGACGCAGATTTTTGCCCCATCCTGATCACAGTTGGGCCGCTATGGTCATCGGGATAAACTTCGGACGCGAAGCAACGCGGGGATGCAGCGTGGAAGCCGTGCAGGCCGGAATGTAAAAACCGCTCGCGGGATTCAGGGGTTGAAATTGCTTCGGCTGCGGCCACCATTGCTTACGCATCGTTCCTTATTTTCTGATCATTGATCCATGATCATTGGTCTCTGTAAAAGTCGCCGCGACCATTGGCTAACTTATTATTTGGATTTCAGTCTTTTCACACGATGCGGTCGGACCTTCAGAGCCGCTTGCTCCGCAAGCAGTTCACGGTCTTTGCGCTGCCAGTAATCGAGCTTTTCGGCTGGCGTCAAATTCTTCGTTTGCCGGTAAATCCGTAATGCTCCGCGCCGCTTCATGTCAACGCAGTCAAACTTTTTTTTCGCTT
>JAJZJL010000069.1 GCA_021810145.1 Planctomycetota bacterium
TACGACGTAACAGGTCGTCACAAGGCGCATCGAACATTCCGGATAATTCTGACGCCAATTCAAACGCCTGATTGAAGCCTCGTCGCCATTGCCGGGACCAATGCAGCGGTACAGGAATAAATTGATCGACGGTTTCGACCTGCGCGTGCCGCAACGCCTCGGCCATCCATGGGGCTAATATGGCTGCCAACGCCCAATGACGCGCAAATTTCATACTGTGGATCAAGCGGCTTAACGGACCGTTGAGCGTTCCGACGCGTACAATGCGGTCCAGCCCGATTCTGCGATCAGGACAACGCTGACAGCTTCCCCGTGCGGCAAACGGACCAAGCGTGCTGCCACAGCGCCGGCAATACGGCCATAATAATTGCTGCCGCAATTGCCGTTGCACTTCGCGGCACAACCCCTTATCCGATGGCGCAATGCTTTGACCTGTCGCCCAACAGGTCGGCGGAAAGAGAGCCGCAAGCGGTTGCGGACGCCGGGTTCTTGACAACCCAAATTTCATACGCCCCTCCCCGCCGTTTGTAATTCCTCGAGAAATGTCATGAACGCTCCAGCCAATGTTGCCGCCTGCGTATTGGTCAGTGCCGATTTTCGCCAGGTAAGGCAGAGACTCAGCCGGGAACGAAATGTTGTCAATGCGAAGACCACCGGCAGCAGCGGCCCAACCGGTGAAATCCGCACATAATCTTGGACCATGCCGCCAATGCCCGCCGTTTGATCCATCCAGGCTCCGGTAAGATTGACATTGGACACGCCGGCGAGAAGCGGGCAGTTTTTCTGAAAGAAAAGCGCCTTATGGCGCGGCTGGCCATAAAGGTCGGAGACGTACTTGACCACCGCCAACTCCCCAAATGCCGCCACCGCCCCGCATCTATTCTTGAACGCCCGGGTTTGTCGGGCCGCATGGCGAATTAATGCAGACGGCGTCTGTTTTTCAGGCTTTCTAAACGTGGTGATACACGAGCTTAAAAATAATCCGAACGTATCATTCAACGGCTGATCGGCCAACGCTCGGATATCAACGATCGATCCGATGCTCACGGAATTACGCATGCCGGCCCACCACCGGCGGCGTCTTTTATACCGGTCGTCGGCGGTGATCTGCCCAATAACCATCGCAATCGACGCCAGAAACAAATCATTTAAACTGCATTGGTTGGCTTTCGCACAGACGGTTAGAGCATCGACAAGACCATCGGGCAGGGCGTGCATCGAACACCCCGCGGAAAAATCCATGGGATCCGCCAGATCAAATCTCCATGAACGGCGATGTGAAAAATACCGGCGGGCGGCATGCATAATGCGTTTCGGAGCGGAAAAAGGACCACTATGGCGTTGAAAAAGATCGTCAAAGTTTTTATCCGTTAAATGTAATGTTGCCCGGCTGGGGGCGGGATTACCACAATAGACGGACAAGATCCATTTCATTAATTCACGGATGCTCCAGCTATCGGCAATCCAATGATCATATATGATTAGCAACCAGTATTCTTCATTTTCAGGAACGACAAAAAAGCGTAATGGAATGTCGTCGGCGAGGAATGGGGTATTAAGCTCCCGTGCGGCGACTGAAGCCAGCGGCTCCTGACAAACATTTGGCATAATCGGCAGGCAATGAGTAAATATTGCGCTATCACCCTGCACCTGTGGCGTGCCCAATCCAATACCGCCAACCACTGCATTGACAGCTCTTTGCCAGAGTTGAATGTCCGCACTTCCGCTTAGCCGCATGGCCTGTCCGGCGTTATATGGCCCCAACGTAGTCCAGCTTCGCATAAGCTGCTGAAAGATATTAAGCCGCATTTGCGAGCCGGCTTGATCCGTTAAAGCATAATCCGCAGATAATGTTGTTTCATTCATGGGAGAAGCCTATGCCAGATCACGCAGGGGTGTCCGGGCGATGCGCGGAATGAATCGCCCGGTTCGCAAACAATATTCAGCGTAAGGGGCACCATGAATGTTACGCAGGTATTGCTCTTCCCGTAATGCTTCCAGAGTAATAAGGGTAATATGAAGTGTGGCAACGATCAGCATTAATATTGTCGGTACAGTCACAACCGTGCATATCATGAGAATAATTGACAAAGCATAAATAGGATGACGCACAATGCGATACGCCCCGAGTATCACCAGTTCTGTTTTTTCCCCGGGATCAATACCGATACGCCAGGATCGCCCCATCTGCCGCCAGCAGATAAACGTCAGAATCAGGGCCGAGAGTCCCACTAGCGCCGCCGCAGCACCCAGCCATTGCGTTGCCGTCGTGATGGGCCATAATGCCCGCAGATACCACATCGGGGCAAATCCACGCATGGCGGACACCCACGGCAGGATACACCAGGCGATGATGGCGGGAGTCCAAATGACACGCAACGTCCGCCCCGTCTTTTCCCGCGGCAATACGTTGGGGTCTTTACCTATTTTTCGACTTAAGCGAACGGCTTTTACAATGACCGTTCCCCAGTAAATAACCACCCATAACCCTGAAGCAGCGGCTGACAATCTAGGCAGCATCAACATCCGTTAACCTCCGTAGATTAATATCATAACGAAGTTCAAGGAAAACGGGGATTGTCAATGGTGTACTTGCCACGCGCAAGGCCGCCATAGCGGTTTTCCCGGCATTGCAGAGCCTTTGAAGCACGGTTTACCATTTTTATTGGGGCGGTTTCATTCACGATGGCGCTGATGGAGCCTGGTTTCGCCACCCAAATGGCAACCGGAATGATGCGGGCATGTTGTGTGCTTCCGACCGACTATGACTTCACGGCCTGGCTGTACCACTGCACTGTTTGCTTAAGCCCCTCGTCAAAATAGAGGATCGGTTCGTAACCGATGACCGCACGGGCCAACGATATATCGGCCAATGAATCACGAACATCACCGGCTCGCGGTGGCAGATATTCCGGAACAACGCTTTGGCCGAGTTGCGTTGCAATTTTCCGCAGCAGATTATTGAGACTTATATTCTGTCCACAGGCCACATTGACAACCTCACCCGCGGGAGAATTGCTGCAGATTCCCGCAAGCATATTGGCATGAACAACATTGGATACATGACAAAAATCACGCGTTTGCTCGCCGTCGCCGTAAATCTGTGGCCGACGGTTTTCAAGTACTGCGGTAATAAATGCGGGTATGACCGCGGCATATGCACTGCGCGGATTCTGGCGGGCTCCAAAAACATTGAAATAGCGCAGACAGATTGTTGCCAGGCCATAAACCTGCGCATAAACACCTGCGTACAACTCGCCGGTATATTTTCCTACGGCATAAGGACTTTTGGGAGACGCCTTCATGTCTTCCCGTTTAGGTAACGATGGACTTTCGCCATAGGCGCTGCTGCTGGCTGAATACACCACGCGCCGCACCTTTTCCAACCTTGCCGCCTCCAGAACATTAAGCGTACCGCTGATATTGACAGTGTTATATCGTATCGGATCGGCCACCGACCCGGGAACACTGCCCAATGCGGCCAGATGGAAAACAATGTCCATCCCGGCGGCGGCCTTACGGCATTGCTGCAAATCGGTGATGTCTCCAAGCATAAAGTCAATTTGGCCAGCAACTTCCGCCAGATTCGCCTCGGATCCGCCCACGAGATTATCCAGAACCCGTACCCGCGCACCGGCGGCCAATAAGCCACGCACCAGATGGGACCCGATGAATCCGGCACCACCGGTAACCAGTACAGAGAGATTTTTATATGTGGAAAAAGTCATGATCTTAAGATTCTCCAGTTGCGACACGTGCAAAGGACGAATGAAGCGGCACCCGTAACCGTTGGCACCCCATGGTTTTACCAGAAAGTTAAGGATACGACGAGAGCACCACCCTGCGAAATTACATCAAAGCAAAATGGCATCCATGTCATCGTGCGCAGTGGTTCAGCGCCCAATGCGCGTTCAATGCGGTATTTTCATCTGCATGACTTCTTCCGCCAGCACCTGATAATCCGCGGCACCGGCGCAGTTAGGCGCATAGTCGAATATGCTTTTGTTGAAGCTGGGAGCTTCCGCAAGTTTAATATTTCTGCGGATATGCGTCTCCAATACCACCGCCGTGCTCCACGGCTGATTGCTATCCCGGCTGCTGTTAAGAAATTTTTCAACCTCTTCCGTGACTTCACCGGTAAGTCGCGGGGCCGATTCATATTGGCAAAATAAAATGGCACTGATCAGCAGTTCCGGATTCAGCCGCTCACGCACCATGGAGCACGTTTCCAGTAAACGTGCCATACCCTGCAGGGCCAGGAAATGCGCCTGCAGCGGAATAATAACTTCCGTAACCATGCACAGGGCATTGATGGTTAGCAGTCCAAGGCTTGGGGGACAATCAATGAGCAGAAAGTCATACTCCAATGGTTTAGCGGCAGTCATTTTACGCAGCCGCGATTCACGATCTGCCGCATTCACGAGTTCCACTTCCGCCCCGGCAAGATCCGGGGTTGCCGGCACAACCGAAAGTCGATCAGCCACTGGATACAGCGCATCGGCTAAAGCAACATCCTGACACAACACATCGTAGATGGAGTGTTTAACTTTGTCCGTCTCCAGCCCGAGATGAAATGAAAGGTTGGTCTGCGGGTCCATATCAATGAGAATGGTCTTTTTACCAACCGCCGCAAGCGCCGCTCCCAGATTCACAGTGGTTGTGGTTTTACCCACGCCACCCTTCTGATTAAAAAATGCAATCGTTCTCATATCAAGCGCAGTTTATCCGATTATATGCAACTGCGAAACAGCGTTGCGTAAATTTCCGAATCATTATGGGAAGATATTTAGCGCCGGCGGCGCGTGGGAAATCGTCCTGTAATGGGCCGGCGGGCGGCAGCACTTTCCGCTGATGTAAAGGATGTTGGAGCATAGCCATCGGCCTGCGCGGCAGCGGATGGTGCCGCAGAAGTATCCGCTGCGGCGTGCTGAGGCGAAGAGAGAGAATCGGTTGCGCCATGCGGCATGGCCCCGGGGCGTTTGCTTGGCTCCATCGATGGCGTAAAGCCGGGAATTCGATATTCTTCCAGCAGATGATTAATCATCTTTTCTATTTCGGTTTGCAGTTGGGCCTGTCCGAGGGAAACAAATGTGAAGGCCTTGCCGGTAGCGCCCATACGGGCTGTACGACCAACGCGATGTACGTAGGCTTCGGGATCTTCTGGAACGTCATAATTAATGACGTGACTGATTTCGTGAACATCAATACCGCGGCTGGCCAGATCCGTGGCAACCAGTACGTTTATTTTGCCGGTACGAAAACCACGCATCACCCGTTCCCGCTGATTTTGCAGCAGATCGCCATGAATGGCTGACGCATTAATCCCGCGCTCGCGTAATCCATGGGACACCTTATCCACGCTGCGCTTGGTGCGGCAGAAAATAATGGCCAAAGTGGGCTGCTCCTGCTGTATCAACAAACGCAATGCCCGCAATTTATCCCACGGCTGAACTCCGACAACATATTGCACGGCTTCCGGATTGGTAAGCGATTCATCCGCTTTGGCGGTGAAAATCCGCTGCGGATTGATCATGTGCTGTTGTACCATTCGCTCAATGTCATCGTTTATGGTGGCGGAAACAAAGATGGTCTGCCGCGGACCTTTGCACAAGGCGAGGATCTTACGCACGTCGTCGCGAAATCCGATGTCAAACATCCGGTCGACTTCATCAAACACGACAAATTTCATATTTGCCAATGGCAGCGATCCGCGCTGATTGAGATCGAGAATACGCCCCGGTGTGCCGACAACAATGTGCGGATTGCGTTCCAGAAGCTTGGTTTGATGCTGAATTTTTTGACCGCCATACACCACAATCATGCGGGCGGCTTTGTGCCGGGCGAAACGGACCATTTCCGCTTCGACCTGAATGGCCAATTCGCGTGTAGGCGTGACAATCAACGCCTGAAGCGGATGCGCCAGATCCAGGCGCTGCAGAATCGGCAGACCGAAAGCCGCCGTTTTTCCAGTGCCCGTGCGGGCCTGCCCGATTACGTCCACCCCGGTCAAAGCCGGAGGAATCATCAGACGCTGAATTTCCGAAGGCTCAACAAAGTGCAATTCATTCAGAGCCATGACAATCGCAGGTTCCAGCCCCAGTGCGGCAAAAGCATTAGACGGTTCAATTTGTGACATGCGATCCTTGTCGTTTCTCATCTTTCATCATTGAGATTATCATAAGGCTTCGTTCGATGCGGTCAACCCGTCGAATAATCAGACTATCGTCTTTCGCCGGTCGCGGCAGTGGCCGGGCAAGCAGTCGCCCCGTGAGGAGTTTATGGAATATACCGTTATCAGCATTGGAACGCTATCAAAAAACCCGTTATGGCAGGAGCGGGTTGCGGTACGAACCAGCCACAGCACCACCACGCTGATTCGCAGCGCCTCGGCGGTTATTCTCGTGGATCCCTCCCTTCCGGCACACATTCTGGAGGCCCGGTTGAATGAACGGACCGGACTGAAACCCGATGCGGTCACGCACGTGTTTCTCACCAATTTAAAGCCTGTTCATCGCCGGGGACTTGACTTATTCCCGCATGCGGTACATTGGGCCGCGGAAATGGAATTGGAAATTGCCCGGCAGGCGCTGACCACGGCGGCACGGCATTTACCCCAGGATGCCGACGGACAGACCAAGTTGACCGAGGAACGACAACTATTGGCGGCCATCCGCCCGGCCCCGGATCAGCTTGTTGAGGGCGTGGATCTGTTTCCGCTGCCGGGATACACACCCGGACAGGCCGGCCTGCTTCTGAAGTTTGCGGCGCGCACGGTGATGATTACCGGCGACGCCGTTCCAACACAGGGGCATTTTGAAGCAGGGCAAGTATTTCAGGAAAGCTTTGATATCAATCAAGCCAAAGAATCGTTGGCCGAAGTTTACGAAATTGCTGACGTTATTGTACCGGGGCATGACAACGTTTTTATTAACCCGCGTGGTTGAGCCAAATCGCTCATCATGCGCTATTCACATTAAGGCGCATAAGCCACGGCGTTACGACCGGCGCGCAACGGATGCAATACCGGCAATGTTCTGGCAGCCGCCACCATCAGTCGGGCATTGATTACAGCCTTTGCGCCAGTACATGCGGATGGCGTTCGGCCGTTTGCACAATTAATTCCCCGAACATCACATTAGCCATGGCAAACCATGATCGCGTAAATGTTTCAGGATCATTTTTATCAAAGGATTCATGCATAAACCCCGTCCCCGCGCTGCTGCGTTTAAGTTGCTTCAACGCCCATGCGACTTCCTCCGGTTTGGTCGCCGTTAATCCATACATAATCAGACTCATGGGCCAGACATTTCCATCGGCGGTGTGAATGCTGCCGATACCTTCAAACTTTCCACGGTAAAAATACGGGTTGTCCGGTCCCCAGACAAAGGTCCGCGACGCCCGATACACCGGATCATCCGCCGCGCACAAACCCAGATAAGGCAGAGAAATAATGCTGGGCCAATTGGCATCATCCATGAATGCCGCATTCCCGAAGCCGTCTACCTCATACGCAAATATTGAGCCATATTCCTGATGGGCTTTTATTCCGTAAGTCTTAACGCCTTGACGCAACGTATGGGCGAATTGCGTGCATGCACGGATCTGTTGCGCATCAAAACCCAATGCCTGATACATCGTTGCCAGTTGCTCCAACGACACCGCGGCAAACAGATTATCCGGAATATGCAACGGATAGGTGACGGCATCATCGGATGGCCGAAACATCGTGCAGATGAGGCCAACAGGCTTGGCCGGAAAGCCTACGCCGCTGCGGGGCAACGTATCGGTGCTGTTCCAGGCGGCGCGTTGAAAGCGATACGGTCCGGGGCCATCCATGCGTTGCTGGGCATGAAATGTTTCCACGATCCGCTCCATGGCCCTGTGCCACTTGGCATCGAATGGGCTGGTGTCGCCTGTATACTGCCAATATCCGTGAGAAAGGTGAATGACCGCGCAAAGAGAATCGATTTCCCATTTGTGTTCCCAAACCCCCGGGGCCATGTGAGTATGATCGCTGCGCCACGGCGAGGCATCCTTGACTGATTTTAGAAAGGCTTCGGCATAAGGTGATATCAGCACGCAATCGGCCATGCGATGAATAACGCCTTGAATCATACGGCGCAAGTGCAGATCGTGCCGTGCCAGTGGCAGATACGGCTTCATCTGATACATCGTATCGCGCAACCACATCGCGGGAATATCACCGGTTATGACAAACGTGTCCGGCTTTCCACCGGCCATGCTGAATTCCACTGTGGTATCCAACGGATTGGGAAAGCAGTTCTGAAACATCCAGGCCAATTCCGGATCGGCGATTTTTGCCGATATATCGTGGATCTGCCTTTCCACGGCGGCCGATACAAACCGGCGTTGCGTCACGGGCGGCCGATGCGATTGATACGCCGGTGCCGAACGCGCTGTTGACGATCCCGCATATACGCCGGCGGCTGCCACAGCCGCGGAGGCTAGAAAATCACGTCGCTGCATAATCGAACTCCTATTGTGTAAGCGTGCGTGACAGAAGAAAATAGCTGCCGCCGACGCACGCCTGGTTAATAAGTTTAATGGACTTCACCGTCCGCGGTGGCCCATTCCACGATCCACCATAAAATCCAGGCGGGTTCTGGCAATGTTTGTGCACATACGCCAACGCCCGCTGGGCCAGGTCCAACCATTTTTTATCATGGCCGATTTTGTACAATTGAATATATCCATCCATAAGCACCCAGGCGAACACACCCGGCCCGCTTATTGAACCGTTTCTAGGACTGATCCATCGCCGTTGTGCAGCGCGGGCAATGCGATTGGCTCGCCGCCAATATTTCTGTTGGTGAGTCAGGTGATAAAAGAGGCAATTGGCGATGAGTATGGTGCCGGCGTTATACGTCCATTTGGTGCGCGTAATGGCTCCGTTTAACGCAATGTTATCGAAATACAGATAATCTTTGTGATCAAGCAAATGCGCATTGACCCAGACGTAAAGTCTGCGAGCCGTGCGGAGATAGGCTTGCCGCCGGGTTATGGAATAAAGTTTCAATGCGTCGATAATCGCCGGCCCGTTGGAGCAGGTGTTTTTGGATTTTTTCGCCTGCTCATGCCAGAATATTCCGCCGCCCAGCGCGGAGGATTCTCCGCTCAATACAAACTTGAAATCACGCTGTGCGATGCGCAGATATTGCCGGTTGCGCGTCGCGGCATAGGCTCGCAGAAATCCCCATGTCATCCAGCCATTATCGTCATAGTAACGATCGACCGGTACCTTTCCGGGAAGCACATCAAACCCGCCGACACCATTGGCGACCCGCCAGTATGGCCCCAGTGTTCGCACAAATTTTCGCAGCGTTACCGCATACGCCGAATCACATTTTACCGCCTCCCCCAGCATCAAAAGTTCCATGGATTGCGACCACGCGAACGCCGGTTGGCCTTGCGGTCTGTAACGGCCCGAATGACCAAGGGCAACAACCCGTTCAGACAGCACCCTCCGCCGCGGCAGGTAAAATGCCGTCAGGGTATTTCGCAGCACGGTCCCGCCCCATTTTTGCAATAACGATGCCGGCGGTAGAGTAGCGTGTTGATTGTCGGCCCTGGCCTGACAGGGATTAATGAGAATAACGATGATCAGCACAGCACATACAAACTGCGGCAGGCTCTTACTGGCCCATTGCATTGCGGGGCACGCGCCGCCGGAGACGAGATTCTCAATTTCCAGCATTATTCAGGCATCCCGATGTTTTTCCCGCAGCGCACCATCGTTCGCCGCGACCTCAATACCGCGCCATACGTTGCATATACGCTGCCGGCGGCGCACAACCAGCGGCAGCGCCATGATTCCAATGCCAAGTATACCAAATGTCGCGGGTTCCGGTGTGGATATCGCACCGCTCACCGCAAGAATGACCGTTGCGGCAGTATTATTGGCTTGATTAAACGTCATGGATACCAGCATCTCATTGGTATAATCGCCGGTTGATATACCATTAAACAGCGATCCCATATTCAAAATTGTTTCATAAAGGTCGGGGTTGTCCGGCGTGCCGCTGACGACGGATGATGCCAGCGATATCCGACCCACACCGTTGACAGCTACGCCAAAGCGATTGCCGTCCGGCGTTGTGCCCGAGGTGTTGGCAAACCAGTCCGGAGCGGCATAGTCAGTGGTCACGGACCGGCCGTCCGAGAAATGCAGCGTCACTGTCCCGGTATTATCCGCGCCTCCGACAAGCGATGTAGCCAGAATCGCCAGTTCACGGAATTTTTCGCCCGCCGGCAGAGTCAGCGTACCGTGCGCCGCGGTACCGGAACTCAAATCCAGCACATTACTCCCGGCACCGTAGCTCTGGAGTTGAAATGTCGTCACAGCCACGTTTGAACTTCCAACATACTGGCTGATGATCTGTCCGTTTTGTGGCAAACCGCTGCCAGCGGGAGCTCCCGGCAATCCACTTTCATAAAATACACTGTTACCTCCCGGCCTGAGCAATGTTTCAACGCTGGCAGATGCGCCGCCCGTTGGAATACCTGACGCCGGAATGACCGAATTCTGATTAAATCCGGTTACCTTGATCGGTGATAACACCGGCAGTCCGGAGAATTGCGGTTGGCCAACGAGAAAATATGAAATACCGACCGCCGCTTGATCAATGACATTCACCGGCTGTCCCGACGCCATCGGCTGATTCCAACTGGTCGCATACAGACCGTGATAACGATGATTGGCCAAATACGCCATGGTGCTGTCCGCAAGTCCCAGCCATTTAGACTGGTGGTCGAGTTGGTAAAGCTGGGTGTAACCATCAATGAGAACCCAGGCCATATCACCGGGATTGCTGATTTCTCCATCCGCTGATGGCGAGTTCCAATGATTTGCCGCAGCGGCAGCCAACGCTTCTTCCTTCTGGAGATAGGCCTGATTTTTTGTAATCTGGAAAAACAGACCGTTGGCAATCATCATTGCACCGGTGTTATACGACCATTCGGTAGTTTGAACAGTACCATCGAGATTGATGTGGTCGTAGTAAAGTCCGTCTGCGGGATTTTCCAGATTTGCATTGACCCATTTATACAGGTTCGTTGCCGTAGAAAGGTAAATACTCTGCCCGGTCGACTGGTATAAATTTAGAGCGTCGATAATCGCCGGTGCATTTGAAATCGTATTTTTCGAAGTTTTGTTCTGCTCATGCCAGAAAATCCCGCCGCCCAGTGCGGAAGATTCCCCGCTTAATACAAAATTAAAGGTTTGTTGAGCCTGCGAGAGATATGCTGAATTATCTGTAACTTGATAGGCTTGAATGAAGCCCCAATCCAACCATTCGTTGTCATCATAATAGCGGTCCAGTGGATCGTTCCCGGGCAGCACATCGTATCCGCCAATACCATTATCGGTGCGCCAATAGCCACTTAATCCCTGTACGAAGTTACTCAGAACCGATTGTTGCGCATCTCCAGCCCCCACCGCCTGCCCGATCATCAGCAAGCCCAGCGATTCCGACCAGGCATAAGCCGCAGAGCCGCTGCTTTGATACCCCCCACCGCCGGTGGGATTTGCAGTCTGTGATAAATACTGCTGGCCGGGAATTTGAAAATCGGACAACGTGGTGTTTACAACATTTTGACCAAGGAGTTGAAAATCGTTTGCCGGACCGACCATTGCAGGATTAACCGCAGCACCGGCAAGGCCCGGAGCAAAGCCAGCGGCAACGGCGATGAATCCCTTCGCAGCCAAAGGCATGAAACGTCGATACATAGTCAAATTAAACCTCGTGATACAACTCCTGCCGGGCTCGATCATTCACGTCCGCCTCCAATGATTCAATGCCCCGAGCCGCCACCAAAGGGTGTGCTGCGACTCACCGGGGTGTTCGCGAGCGTTGTTAACCAACAAAACCCTCCACAGTCACTTATCAGGATATGTGGGCCGAGTATCACAGCTACGGAGAATCAGCCAGTCCCGATTGGATCGGGACTGGCTGATTTTGGATCAAACCCTGGCATTGCGGCGCCGAAGCAACAACAGCATGCCGCCGGCGCAGGCAAGCAATCCCAGCGATGCCGGCTCCGGCACGGCTGAACCGCTGATCGCGAGAATATCCGTCGCACCGCTGGTTGATGAATCAGAGAATGTCAACGATACCAGCGTATCGCCACTATAGTTTCCAAAGGTCGTGCCATTGGACAGGTTCGTAAGATTCAGAACCGTCTCATAGAGGTCCACGCCCCCATTACCTCCGGAATTCGTGGTGCTGATCCGTCCGACACCTGATGCGGCAATACCATAGTTATTCCCATCCGGTGTTGTACCGATCCCCGGCCCATACCAGTCAAGCGCTTCGAAATCCGTGGTTACCGTTGAACCGTCGGCAAACGTAAGTGTAACGGACTCGGTAGCGCCGCCGTCATCTCGTACGGCTAAAATACCCAGTTGGCTGAACTTTCCCGGATTCGCCAAAGTGAGCGTGCCTGTACCCGTTCCGGCGCTGTTATTCAAATTCAGCACACTGTTACCCGTGTACGGCTGCAACTGAAAGGTTGTTGGGCCGGATATTGCACTGGCACCCGCAAAGCTGCTGACAATTTGCCCATTGGCCGGCAGCCCCCCGCCGTTGGCGGTGGTGAACAAGGCGTAATTATCAGCACCCGGTCCATTAATCGGTTGCGCCACATTGGACGGAATCGCGGCACCACTGGTGACCGTGTAGGAATTCGGCACAATACCATTCTGATTAAATCCCGTTACCGCGACCGGGGCAAGCGGAGCCGCGGACGGAAGGGCCTGCGTAAATCCGCTGACCGCAAAGATATTGGACGAACCACCAGGCAGCGATCCTCCTGCCTGCTGAAAAGTCAGGCTGGCAATCTTTTCTCCGGAATAATTTCCTGTCGTCGTACCGTTGGAGAGATCCGCGAGATTCAGTATCGTTTCATCCAGATTATTACCACCGCTGAAATTTGAACTTTGAGTGGCAATACGTCCGACATTGGTTGCCGCATACGCAAAGGCATTCCCGTCCGGTGTAAACATGTTTGTATTGCCGGAATACCAATCCTCCGCCGCGTAATCGGTCGTTACGCTGGTGCCGTCCGTAAAGTTCAACGTGACTTGTCCCGTGCCGCCGCCGCGGGCACCCATGGCAAGTATCGCCAGTCCCTGGTAGCTGCCGGCGCTGGCAAGCGTCAGTGTGCCGGTGGAACCATTGCTGACGCCGAGTTCATTGCTGGTGGTAGTGAGGTTCAACACATTGTTGGTATTGGTGTAGTTCTGCAACTGAAAGGTAACATTCAGCTCTGAATTGAAGGCCGCCCCCACCAACTGGTTATTGCTTGGCAGCCCGGTAGGCTGTCCTGATCCGCTCGGTGATCCGCCCAGACCACTTTCATACAACACATTGCCCGCATATCCCGTTCCACTGTCAAACGGGATTGCATAATTGCTGGGAATATAGCCCCCGTTGGAGGTGCTGATCGTATACGTATTTTCAACAATTGAGTCCTGATTAAATCCCGTCACCGAGATCGGGTTGGCCACATAGGCACCGCTGGCCTGGACCATGCCGGTAGAACCGGCAACTGCCAGCATGGAAGCAACGACAGCCGCCGCCGCGGCAATCCTCGCCCGATCCTCTCCTGTTACCTCGGAATACCGGACCATTGAACCTTTAAACGTACTCATAAGAAACTCCTGACAGGGGCCATTAATCAATTCGGCCTCACCTCTCCGCAGAGCGGTCGCGTCGTGGCGCAGCACCACGAAACAGCACGATACTCGCGTATACATTTTTATAAACGTCGCTGCAAACGGCCAAAGGAACATCGCGACAATGCCGCGCTATTAACCCTGCTAATTTGCCGTTTCAACGTTCAATTCGCGCAAACTTCCCTGACTCAATGTTTCTACGTGGCCGTCACAGAATACAACATTCGCCTTTCCCAACCCCGATTTCGTCAGCATGTGCCGGTAACGCAAGCCGGTACCAATTTGATTGGTAAACCATGGATTATCCGTATTTCCATACACGGTTGCCGCTGCGCCAAAATAACCTGATACCCCATAGTTGGAACTCCCGATAAACGTGCCGGGCAGAGGAGTGTTGACATTATTGATGAAGGGAATCCGATCAAGGCGCTCCCAACTGAATGCATACCAGGCCCCCCACGGCCCATTGACCTGATTGGCATCACCATACAGCACCACCTCCGCGGGACGCGCGATGGAGGTCGTTCGTTTGTCCTGACAATAAACGCTGTTTTCTTCCGGCTCATCCCAAGCCACCACATTGGGGTTTGGCGCGTAATCTGAGCAGAATAGCTGGGGCGGAACGATCAGAGCCGATGGGCACTGAAACAGTGGTTCTGCTCGCTTCCACATCACCAGGCCCTGAGGCGTTGAATTATCCCACCATGTGCCACTGTGGCTGACACCCGGCGCCGTGGACTGATCGAACTCATAACCAAGGAGAACCGATTCCCAAGGATTCAGGTAGCTGCCGTCTCCAATATTGGTGGGCCAGAAATTGGCTGGATAAAATCCGCGATAGGTCGTGGAATACTCGGCCGTTATTTGTCCCAGTGATCGCAACTTTGCCGCACAGACAATGCTGTTTGCCTCCTGCTTTGCCATAGCCAGAGCCGGCAGCAGCAACGCAATAAGCAACGCGATAATGGATATGACAACCAGCAATTCAATGAGCGTAAAGCCATAGCAGCGCCGCAGCGCAACCATTGCGGTTGAAGGTTTCCCGGTGATTACATTTCCATTCATGGTCTATCTCCTGGAACATTGTGTAGATCATCGCCACGTCCAAGCGCGAGAAAATCCGTGAATCGCTTGATCGTACCGTTACAAGGCTGTTGCTTTACATCGTCTGCCAGCCTCCAGAACATTGTTCGACTTAAGCAGCGGCGACGAACGGATCGGCCCGGTTCGCAACCGCATTTCAGTTATATCAGCATCTGCGGACTGAACGCTTCGTGAAGGTGTTGAACAGTCCGTAACTCCTTAAGAATGGAGTATAGAACGCCGCCCAGAGGTACGCAAGATAATTTAGTCCAATTTCAACTTAGCTTGACCATAATATCCATATCATTCTCGGGCCTGCCATCCGGCTTCTTTCATATTGTGCCGGCATCCGCCTCGATAATCAGAACCATTCATGCCACTAAATAAGAACATTTTACACTTCAATATGCAAAACAGTCGATCCAGCCAGATCATAATCAACATAACGCGCTATTTGATTTAACTTTACCATATTTTGTTATTAATGGGCAAATGTGGCTCTTGGAGGCGGCATACCATCAGGCCGCATCGCCACAAACTGATGCCTGGACTAAGCAAGGGCACAGCGTATGACTGCAATCCCCCTGGCATTTGGCACGCCGGCGTGATGGCCGCAAGGTCTGTACCAATTTTGTGACGCACTGTACTGTATGGTGCTTTGCGATAAACTTGAAAATCAAGCCGCATTGCGGCAACGGTACAGGAACAGTGAATTGCGATCAGGCTTTTGGAGTCAAAATAATGAATCGGATCGTCAGAACGATCGTATCAGAATCACGTAATGAGAAATACAGCCATCGGACCGTATCTGCAGAATATCAATTATCAGGGTTAAAGAACGTCATTTTTTTCCTTGGCTTAGCGGTGATCACATGGACCGTCTTTGGCGTTCACAGCAATGCGTTGGCTCTGGATGCGAATACCAGAGCGACACATTCGCCTGATTATGCCAATGCGCAAGATCTCTCCCGTACTTTTAGAATGGTTCACGATCATATGCAAAACGCCATCGTCGAGATCAAGGCGATCGGAATTACCACAAAGGTTCGAAAAGTTACCACTACGACCTCGCGGCAACTCATGGGCCATTCCCATCCGGTGTCCACCGTTAGGACGAAAACGGTTACCACGGTTGTCACAACCACCAGTGTTGGAAGCGGCGTAATTTTCAGTTCAAAGGGGTATATCGTCACCAATGCCCATGTGGTATTCGATGCCAAAACCATCGAGGTTATCCTCGCGGATAAGCGGCACTACTCCGCGCAATTGATCGGGACTGACCCGCAGGCCGATATTGCCGTGCTGAAAATATCCGCGCCCTTTCTTACCAGCGCCACATTCGGCAAATCCAGCACTCTGCATGTGGGTCAATGGGTATTGGACTTCGGGGCGCCATTTCGGCTGCCGGAAAGCATGACGCAGGGAATTATTTCGGCGTTGCACCGTCACAACAATCATGTTACATCGGCCGATGATCCGCAGGTGAAATTAATTTCCCATGAAAACTTTATTCAGGTTGACAGCGCATTTGATCCCGGAAGTTCCGGAGGCGCATTGGTTAACCTGCGGGGTCAGGTTGTCGGTATTAACGAATCCATTAAATCCGGCGGATCAGGTTCCTTCAGCGGAGTGGGCTTTGTCATTCCAGCCGATGAGGTCATGCGCGTCCTTCACCAATTGGTTACAACTGGAACCGTTGTGCACGGCAGCCTGGGTGCCCGAGTCGAGGAATCAACGGTAATTGTTAACCAACATGCCAAACCAACGCTGCTCACCGGTCTGCGCGTCAAGGCGATCACGTCCGGATCAAGTGCCCGGAAGGCGGGACTCAAAATCGGCGATCTGATTGTCAGACTCAATGGAACCATCATCCACCATGTCGCCCAATTGCGCAACCGGATATTCTTTTCCACTCCCGGTTCAACGGTGGTCTTAAGCCTTTGGCGTGGGGGCAAACGCTTAACGATTCCCCTTCGCGTCGGAGCACGGAAAAAGCATGCCGCCAACACCAAGCCAGACTCCCGATAGGCGCAAGGCCAATACCGATGGAGCATGGCACAGTTCTGATCATTCTCTGCACCAGGTCAGCACCACCTTTCCGCTTTGCCCGCTGCGCATGGCCTCAAAACCGCGATTAAAGTCGGTGTAATCAAGCCGATGGGTGATAACCGGTAAGATATTCAGGCCGCTTTGCAGCATGCTCGTCATCTTGTACCAGGTTTCGTACATCTCCCGCCCATAAATCCCGCGTATGGTCAACATATTGAAAATAACGATATTCCAGTCAACGGAGATTTCCTTATCCGGTATGCCCAGCATGGCGATTTTGCCGCCATGACACATATTCGCCAGCATTTGATGAAACGCCTGCGAATTTCCGGACATCTCCAGACCAACATCAAATCCCTCTTTCATCCCCAGTCGCTTCTGACAGGCATCAATGGTATCGCTGCGCATATCCAGGGCAATGGTTGCTCCCATTTGCTGCGCCAGTTTGAGGCGATATGGATTCACATCTGTCACCACCACATAACGGGCACCGGCATGACGGACCACCGCGGCCGCCATCAAACCGATCGGCCCGGCTCCGGTAATCAGAACATCTTCCCCCAGTACGTCAAATGCCAGCGCCGTATGGACCGCGTTGCCGAATGGGTCAAATATCGCCGCCACTTCCGGCGCTACCGACGCATCATGCGACCAAACATTGGTCACAGGCAAAGAGATATATTCGGCAAAAGCGCCCGGACGATTTACGCCGATGCCCTGGGTGTCTTTGCACAAATGGCGCCGACCCGCCAGACAATTCCGGCAGCGCCCGCAAACCACATGCCCTTCTCCACTGACAAGCTCACCCGGTGAAAAATCATGAACCTCGGCTCCGACGTCCACAATACGCCCCACAAATTCATGGCCGACAACCATGGGAACGGGGATGGTTTTAGATGCCCACGCGTCCCAATTGTAAATATGCAGATCCGTTCCACATATACCGGTCTGCAGAATTTTAATCAGCACATCATGTTTGCCAACTTGTGGCATGGGAACATCTTCAAGAAATAAACCCGGCTCGTTACGGGATTTTACGAGTGCTTTCATGCGCCGGCTCCGGAAACTTTTTCATCAGCATTGATACGCTACCACAAGACATTAGCAATGCAAGCACGAGCGCTTATTAAGGCCGCGGGGGCCTGTGGCCGCTTCTGCAACATCCATGCGATCGGTTGCGAACACCATGACAAAGCGAGAAATGGTCGGTGCCCCTCGCCACACCCGGGAAGCAACGGGCAAACTGATTTTGGGGTGCGGCGGGTATCTGCGATGGCGAATCGGATTAGCTTCCTGGCAGGATGTGATGGACCGCCCCGGCGCGCACGGGGTAAACTCTCTAAGCGGATAACGCGGATACGGGGGGGGCAAATCCCGGCGAGCCGGGAACCAATAGCCCAGGATCAATAACCACTAATGAGTGACATAGGTCCTGTGGCCTCCTGTGCGCTGAAGCGGCAGGCGGGGCCGGCAAGTGAAGATTCATGTTCCAAGTTCCAGATGCTTAATGCCAAATGCTCGGTGCTCAATACACTGCATCCGCGCTATCCGTGCAGGAGCTTTACCCCGTGCGCGCCGGGGAACAATAAAGTGACAACTTTAGATCAGGACTTGACAAGCCAATAAACCCGCATCGGACTTT
The DNA here is from genome assembly GCA_021810145.1 of Planctomycetota bacterium. Classification (GTDB taxonomy): domain Bacteria; phylum Planctomycetota; class Phycisphaerae; order WQYP01; family WQYP01; genus JAMDCX01. Next base: position 18,468 of record JAJZJL010000069.1, read on the forward strand.
TCAAACAGGCTCCTGGCGAATGTTGAGGCGATTCGTCGCGGCGATCGCCGCTCCGGATGATTCACGAATAATCAACTCACCGTGCAACTCCGCGTGCACAGGCGGCAGTTGCGGCTCATCAATGCGCTGCAGCATCGTGCGCATAGCAACCGCCGCCACGCCGGCCGCCGGTTGACGAATGGTCGTAAGCGGGACCGGAAGGTGCGATGACATGGGCAGGTCATCAAAACTTCCCAATCGCAGTTCGTGGGGAATATCAATGCCGCAGTCCAGAGCAAAACGCATCACCGATGCCGCCCGCGAATCGCTTACCACCACCGCCGCATCCGGACGCCGCCGGCGCAGCGTCTCAACAACGAATTCCCGGTCAAAAAGATTTCCGCGACAAACCGTGCCTGGTTCCGCACGAAGACCACCTGCCCCCAAAGCCCGCAGATACCCGTCAATACGGGATTCCTGCGTGGGTACGCGCGACGTATGGGCGAGAAAAATCAGGCGTCGGCATCCCATTTCAATAAAATGCCGGGTCAGGGCAAAGGCTGCCTCAAAATTGTCAATTCCCACCAGATCAATGCGGCTGAGTTCCGGATAGCGGACGATATCGCGATCAATGAGAATCACGGGTATTCCGGCCGCCTGAAAATCCTGTACAACCGATGCGGTTGGAGATATAAACTGATCAGCCAGAATTTCCTGCGGCATGAGAAACACGCCCGACACGCGCCGGTTGAGAAATTCATCCGCAATAGCGCGGTAGCGACTGGACACACCGGACTCTCCCGGATCTTCACTCCAGGAGGGATCCTGCAGCAGAACAAATGATTTATCCAAAGCAGCGCGGCGGGAAAGCTCTTTCCCGATGGTATCGCAAACCGTTTCCTCTCGGTGTTGAGTGGCCAAGCCGATGAGTATCGCTCCGAATGTCAAAGACGGCCGCGGAGGCGCCGCGATAACGATTGAGCCGGCTTTGCCGTTACGACGGATGATGTTTTCTTTTACCAATCGTTGAATGGCCCCGCTGGCCGTTGGGCGCGACATGCCGAATTGTGTCGCCAGTTCGCGCTCAGTTGGAATCCGCTCATTGATCCGGAACTTTCCGGTCTCAATGCCTCGCCGGATAAATTCGTAAAGTTGATTCGCTTTCTTCGATGGTCGCACAAGTTCACCTGGAAATTCGATTGCATTACCGCCGCCAGTGAATCAGAGATTATGCTATCGATAATCAGTTGGCAACTGCCTGCAGATCCACTGCGGCTTTTTCAGTGCCGAATTGCCGCAAACCCTTTTTTGTCGCCTTGCCGGCAGAGACAGCTTGTACGTCAGTCAGCCATGGTACAAAGCCGCGGTGTTGCAGGATCGCCGGATTATATATGGTTTGAGGCCCACGAAACTTCCAAGGCGGATCCCGGCTTTAACCGTAGCGGCTGTTTAAAGCTGACAACCATTCGACCGTTACGGGATTCTCCGCTGGCGTGCAGCGCTTGGCCATCGCAGGTGACGCGAAGTTGCGTTGGATCCGTTCCCTCCGCTGGCGTCAGGCCAATGGTCAATTCCGACAGCGCCAGCTTTCCGGCTCGATGTACCACCCGATGCATGCGCCGCCCACCGACACTCTGAGCGAAATATTCGCCCCAGCCCGCCGCGGTGCAGAACAACGACCGGTGATTCGCCTCGGAGATGCGCGGCGTAAATCCAAGAGACCGCCGGATGGCATCCCAGCGAAAGCCCTGCAAAGCCAGCAGAACAGTCCAGACGCTCAACGGACGAAAATAATGCTCCCCACATTCAATGTGGTCCCACGGTGCCCGCCGATGAACATATCGATTGTATACGTCGGTGGTTACGGTAACGGCAAGATCCGTTCGCCCCAGATTGGCCAGTGTCGCGGCGAACATATACTCCATACCCGTCCATGGGCCGCTCCATTGCCCCTCACCCTCCGGCGTTCCCCCATGGGGCCAGAATCCATTGATGTAGGCGATGCCGTCATGGGGATTAACATACGGCATGCCGGGCCGCGTTTTGTGCCGGCAATAATGAAAGACCGCTTCGTTGTGGCGTTTCACGTGATCGCGTGGCAGAATATCGCCCAGATCACAAATATCCGCATACCACTGCCCGACCGTTCCCGCCAGAAGAATGCCCGTATCCTCCGCACCGGAATCAATGTCGTGCGCCATCTGATAATACTGGCCATTCCACAATTCAGATTCGAAACTCTTTTTCCCTTTTTCCAGCCAAAGCGTGTAATTGGCTTGTGTTTGAGTATCACCGAGCACCTGCGCCATACGAATACCAGCCGCCAGCGCGGCCAGAAAGATGCTTGATACATAACACGTCGTACCATCCATGGGCCAGCCGTCAAAGGTGCTGTCAGGGCCATGATCATCCGGCAGGAAGTCCTTATTTTTATCCGTGCGTTGATCATAGGCCATGGCTTTGGTAACAACAGGCCACATCTCGCGCAAATACGCATGGTCACCGGACCAGAGATAATCCCGATAGACCATCAGAGCAAACGCCGGCATAAGGTCAATTTTGAACCAGGCGTCCGGATGCTCAAACGTACCGGGAAAAAAGTGCGGCATCTCGCCATCAGGCCGCTGATGGCGCGCCGTAAGCCGCATCGAGGTTTTCTGCTGGTGCGGAAACAGCAGCGAGATCGGATGCGAGCCATAAAAAGCCACATCCAGCGTCTGCAAGCCGCAGCAGCCCATCCCCTCCCAGACCGCAAACGTGCCATCTTTCACCCACCAGGTCTCCTTGTTAAGCGTGGTAAGCTGGGCGTTAACGGCATCTTTTATTTTTGGCGGCATGCTGCTGTCATACAATGCGTTTTGAAAGGCCTCCGTCTGATGAAAGAGTTCTTCATGGCGGCGAGCTATTTCCCGAATAACCTCCAGAGAATTGCGGAACCATCGGCTGTACATATGTCCAAGAAAATTGGAATTTCTGGAATAGTCGTACTGATTGGGAAAATGCCAGGCCAGGATAAATGTCGCGGTTTTACTTTCACCCGGAGCCAGGTCCATCGCACAAGCCAATCCGGCGTTGCGTGCGTCATCAGGTGCCACTTGCTGCTCCAGCAGTGACCCATGATCCTCAAATTCGGACCAGAAGGCGCTGGCGTCCCGCCATTGGGTGGAGGCAAGCGCGTCCGAGGTAAGCGCCGCGAATGTCATATCACCGCTGGAGGCGTCAAACGGATCCACGCCATAACCGGGTGTAAAACGGGCATGGCCAAGGTGGGCCAGCAATCCGGCGTAAAACATGGGCATTTGCGTCCATTGCTTCGGTGGCCAGCCACCACCGACTGATGTGGCCCAGACCGCGGTGCGGCCCGCGCCATACTGGCCGGTTATCAGCAAAGGATTCCCGTCAGCCGTTTTTAAGAGCACTTCTCCACCCGGTTTAACGGCGGCAATGCGGTTATACCCCGCAAGGGTTTCAACCTGCGGCTCACCAAGAACGAAATGAGCCTTTTTCGCAACGACAATGGGTGTTGCTTCACCGACGGTATCCACGGAATGACAAAATTCAATCGGAAGCGCCTGTTCAATCGGCGTGGCGTTAAGATGCCCCCATCGCGTGCCGCTGTTACCGTAGAAGCTGTCCCATCCGCCGGTTACCAGCAAGCCCGCACCTTGATGTACGGCGTCACGAATAATTGCCATATTGGCTTTTCCGAGCGTGGCACTGGCATGCGGAATCTCGCCCAGCCAGATCACGTCATAATGTTTGACCAATTCCTCGGCTGTCGAAAATGGCAACTGAACCGGACCTTCATTAACCACCACACTGGTGTCCAACATCATATTTTTGGTATTTGTCAGCACTTCCATTACACGCGACGGCATGGATTCCAGAAGCACCAATACCCGGACCGGCTTACTGACCTCCGACGGCTTTGCGTCGCTGCGTGCCGACATGTGAACAGCGCTTATCGCCGCTGAGCGTTCCAGACGATTCTGCGTACCGGTCCAACCATTATTCAACGCCACGGCATTGCGAATGGACCCCAGCACACAGGCGTGAACGGCGGTGGCGGCGCGGTTTGTCACTTGAAAGGTAAACACCGCGGCGGGAAAGCCCGACTCGCGCGGCTGGTGCGGGATCAGTGGCGACCAGGCCGTCAATGATATTTCAACCGGAAGGGCCGGTTCATCGTAGCGCAGACGGGCGATCGGAGATCGCCCCTCATAGGTGATATTTTTAACCGGCGTACCCGGATTATTGCCATGGCGGATTGTTTCCAATCGACGGGTTACGGCGGGCTTGGCGTTTTCATTGGCACGAACGGCAAAAAAGGTATCGGGCAACACCAGGCGCTGAGCCCAATTGTTAAATATCTGCCATTCGTACATGCCGCCGTCGGCACGCAGTTCAAAAGTGCCGGCCCCCATACCCCCCAATGGTATTCCCGAAGCCATGGGTGGATGAAATACAATCACCCGGCCATCCGGCCCGCGCAGTGGAACACCGATCTCTTCCGCGTAAGCCTTGGCGGTAGCGCCCAGCGGCGGATTAAGTACCATTGCGGTGGAGGCTGCCGCAATCACTTTAAGCATGCTGCGGCGAGAGACGTCCGGTTGGACGCGTTGACGATCCGTCATAATATCAGTCCAGATGGCGGACGCTCCGCCTTGGCGGACGCCCAGTCTTTATTGGGCTTGTTGCCCATACGGAAGTGCAACTCGCCACCGGCCAGAATATCCGCATTGGTAAACCATGCACGCGTTAATTCTTTGCCGTTGAGCTTGGCACTTTGAATATAGATATTATCGTGGGAATTATTTTCCGCAATGATCGTAAATACCGTACGCTTTAACGGGTTATGAATCTTCGCGCGGTTGATCAACGGACTGCCGATAATGTAAACCCCGGTCACCGCGTTTACCGGGTAGAATCCCAAAGCCCCCAGGGCAAAGCAACTGGATGTCTGCCCGCAATCATCATTGCCCGGAATACCAGTGGCCGTGTTGTTGTAGAGGGCCAACACTTTGCGCACCCAGTACTGCGTTTTCCACGCCGCACCGGCAAAGGGATAGAGATATGGAATATGGTTGCTGGGTTCATTGCCCTGCGCATCCTGCCCCACCATGCCGCTGATATCCGGCGGCGAGGCGAATATTTTCGATGGTGCGGCAAACAGCGCATCAAGCTTGGCGATAAACGGTTCATCGCCGCCATAAAGATCAATAAGCCCCTGCACGTCCTGCATGACATTAAACGTGGCCTGCCACGCATCGGATTCCGTGTAATCATGCCAATATTCCTGATCCGGCCGGAAGGGCGTGCGCCAGGATCCATCTTCAAGCTTACCGCGCATAAAACCAGTCTGCGGATCAAAGACATTCTTATAGTTCTGGCTTAACTTGTAAAACATTTTGGCATCTTCATGTTTACCCAGCAACTCCGCCATGGCACCCACGCACCAGTAGTCATAGGCAAAATCCAATGTACGCGATACGCTTTGCGCACCGGGTGCGGATGCCACATACCCCAGTGTGCGGAATTGATTCTGCAAGGCCTTGTTGTTATTCGCGGTGGCCCCTACCAGCGCCGTATCGCGCATAGCCGCATACACCGCTTCCACATCATAATCCCGGAATCCACGCACAAACGCGCCGGCAATCATTCCCACAACATGAAATCCGGTCATGCACCAGGTTTCATTGCCCCACAAGGGCCAGACCGGCAGCGAATGCTGATTTAACTGCCGGTAATCCGCCAGCAGGGTTTTTATCACATCGTTGGTCCGGTGCGGCTGCA
>JAJZJL010000186.1 GCA_021810145.1 Planctomycetota bacterium
TCGCCGCCGGAAATTCCTCTCCACCACCGAATTGCATCTGTTGATGGATCTTTTTGATGGCGTATCCCTGGATACCGAACGCCCCGCAAGCCTGAAGTCCCTGCTTGAAATTTCCTGCCGTGTGGCTGAGGGGCTTTCGGCCATGCACAAAATGGGTTACGTTCATGCCGACATCAAGCCCAATAATATCATGATCAACCAGAATAATGATTGCAAAATCATCGATTTCGGCCAGAGTTGCGCCATCGGCACGGTAAAAAGCCGGATTCAGGGAACCCCTGATTACATTGCCCCGGAGCAGGTCGCCCTTGGACCGCTGACTCCCGCAACCGATATTTTTAATTTTGGCGCCAGCCTGTACTGGTGTGTCACAGATCGCCATGTGCCTACGGTTATTCCCAAGAAAAAGGCTGGTGCCAGTGGCGTTGACTCGCGCACACTTATTCCGCCCCATGAAATTAATCCGCGCATCCCGGCACAATTATCTCGATTGATACTTGAGTGCGTTGAAAATCGCCCGTCGGATCGTCCGCCGAGTATGGAAGAAGTCCATGCGCGATTACAGTTGGTACTGAGCGTAAGCTCGGCGGTTTACCTGCAACGTGCCAACGCCGCACGTGATAGTCAGATAACCGAGGCTGCAGATGGAAATCCACCGGGCACGGCCTCGGCGGCGGATGCCGATACGGTAACCTGAATCCTTTGGTAAATCTGGTTATTATCCCTTTTGGATTCAATTATTGGCCACTATTTGGCCGATGCTTAGTAGCATGGCACGCATTTTAGGGCGTGCCCGCTGCGTGGCCGATGATGTGCCCAATAACGATGCGATGATCGGAAAGATCTGAAGGAGCCTATGTCCGCCCGTCAAACCATTGATTATCTCCGCCAGGGTGCGGCTTTGAATCGTGAAGATTCATTGCGCAGCGGCCACATGCTGCATTTTCCGGCATCCGGTGAACTCATTATCGCGGGAGATCTGCACAACCACTGGCGGAATTATGAGAAAATCAAAACATTTGCCGCCCTCGATCATTTTCCCGAACGCCATGTGATTCTGCAGGAACTCATCCACGGCGGGGCTTTAGGTCCGGACGGGGAAGATAACAGCATTCAAATGCTCCTCGATGCCATCGACTGGGCCTTCCAGTATCCGGGGCGGGTGCATTTTCTCTTAGCCAACCATGATTTGGCTCAGATTCAGGCAATCCCGATCATGAAGGACGGTTACGACCTTACTGACCGCTTTAATCGTGGATTTAGTGTTTTTTATGGCAGCAAAGCGGCCGAAGTTTCGGCGGCTTTTCGCGAATTTGTCCATAGCATGCCTTTGGCGGGCATAACCATCAGCGGTATATTTTTAAGCCATTCCCTTCCTGGCGATCTCGATTTGCCCTCGTTTGACGCCGGTATTGTACGACGCACCCTGACCGATGCGGATTACCAGCGAAATGGTTCGGTCTACAAGATGCTCTGGGGCCGGTCTCAAAGTGAGCAAACGTTGGCTGCGCTGAGCAAGCTTTGGTGGGCCGATGTGTTTATCTGCGGCCATCAGATGCAGGACAGCGGCTTTGGTTTGCTGGGTAAGAATATGTTAATTATCGATTCGTCCCACAATCATGGTGTTCTGCTGCCACTGGTACTTGACCGCCAATACACCATGAGTGATCTGGTAAAGGTATTGGTTCCGCTGGCCGGGGTGCAATAGCCCCTGCCGCTGGTTGCAAAATCGCTTCCACCAACCTGGCGGCTCGTTGGACCAATCAAAACAATGAATGGATCGCAATAGCGTATCTCTGTCTTGCACGTTTTGTTTTACGCGCGTTTTATGTTCCAATACTGTCTCCGGGGCCGGACTGTTGGCAGATTTGTGCCATGTTCACGCCCGGATTAAGCTGAGGATTTTGTCGGAACCAAAACTCAGCGCACCAGATGAGGAACAACTGAATGACTGAAAATGTAAGCCGCAGGAATATTCATTTGCCGGTAGCAACCATCGGGCTGGCGTTGCTGGCATTGACCTTGGGGGGCTGCGCACAAACCGGTTCACAAGGACCCACCACCATTCCGGCGACCGCCTTTATCCGCTCGGGCGCTCCGGTTACTCATCGGGCATCAGCCCTGCCCGCAACGCCCGCGCGCGTGGCCGCTCTGCCACCTCAGAACGTGCCGATGGCCAATCCCGGATTACCGGCAACCACCGCCATGCCCGGTCAGGAGGCCAATATTCAAGCCGCCACGATGCCCGCGGCCGGAACCAATCTGGCAGTGGCCGCACTGCTCGGAACCGTCAACAGCAAGCCGATATTTGTACAGGATGTGCTGAGGCCGATTTCCAAAGAGTTAAAAAATGCGGCGGCCATCAGCAAGACCAAAGCGTATTTTCAGCAACAGGCTGATCAAGCCATTGCCCGCGAGCTGAATTTAAAAATTGATGACATTCTGTTTCTCGCCAAGGCTAAACGATATTTGAGTAAAGATGACATGAAGGAAGTTGCCGCAGTGGTGGCAGCCAAGAAGGCGAAAATCATTGCACAATATATGGGGTCCGAACAACTTGCGGATCGGGCCTTGCGTCAGCAGGGAACCTCGTTGCAGGAAAAACTGCACGGTATTCGAAACCAGACCATCCTTGGCATGTATTTCAATCACACCATCTATCCGAAACTCATCAATACCCGGCGCGAGCTGTTGCATTATTATCAGGCTCATATCGCCAAATATACCCAGCACGCATCCGTGGATCTTTATACCATTACATATCTCGTGACGAATCAGTGGCCGCGGGACCCCAACGATCCAACGCACACGCAGCCGGTGGCTCATCCCACCAAAGCCCAACTGGCCGTGGCGCAGCGGAAGGCTCTGGCCTATTGCGATAAGCTGGAAAGTGAAATCCGGCACGGTGCCAGTTTTGCGATCCTGGCCGAGAATAACTCCTCCGACGCGGCGGCTGATAACGGCGGCCACTGGCCCGATACGCGGCGCGGTGAATTATCCAACCCGTTGATTGAGAAAATCGCATTTTCGCTCAAGCCTAACACCATGGCCCCTCCGGTGCTGATAAAAAATAAATCCAATCCGCGCGGTGATGCGGTGGTCATCATCCGCGTCGGAGCGGTTACGCACCATCATGTCATTCCATTCGGGCAGGAACAGGCGGCCATTGCACAATTGCTCCGACAACGCATGTACCAGCAGTTATTGCGGGCTTATCAGCGCAATATGTACGATACCGCATCCGTCAAAGCCATGACCCGCATGGTCGCCACCGCCAGCCAGGTGGCGACATCGCTTTATTTCACCCACTGAGCATGGCTTTGTTTATACATGAAAAAATAATTGAATTTCGGGCTTTACGGATTTGGCTTGCGTTGGGTGCCGGATTTTACCAATTTCCGAAAAAAAGCCGGGCCGTATCATCACGGCCCGGCTTCATTAAGTGGAGGCGGAGGGAGTCGAACCCTCGTCCCGTGGCAGGTTGAAGACAACCTCTACGTGCATAGACTGCATGTTAATCTCAAATCGCCGGACGCCGACAGTCTGACTTCCGGAAATTCCAGCCCATCCTGGGTCTTAGCAAATGGCCGATAGACGTTGCCATTTGAGCATTCCGCTAGTCGTCGGTTCGTCGCAAGCCGCGGACTTCCTGCGGGAACCGGGTTGCCTGTTTAATTAGGCAGCCAACCGAAGGCTTGCGCCCCCGGCTGTTGGGAACTTGAAGTTCTCAGCATTTGATTTTTTGCCACTCAGTTTAACGACTTGTTTGGCAGGTCGGCACGCCATCATCGACACTACTGTCCGGTCGATACCTTTCGCCCCCTTTCAAAGAGCTAAATCACATGCTTATTATAGTCATGATCAGCCGGCCCGCAAACCCCGCACATGGCATCCGGAAAAATGCCTGAAATCCGACAAGAATGGACTTGTACACCGGTGTCGGACGTTTTTTTCCCGATGTGTACGGGGTATTGTTGAGATAAGCGGCAGCGACGTGGCCGATTTGTAGTTCAAGGAAAAGTGTCAGGTGCGATTTTCCAAACTATCCCTCCCCCAGAATAGCCCGCTCGCTTCGCACGCCCCCCAATTGAAAACTTTTCACCGCTCGCTGCACGATTGCGGCGCGCAAGGCTAAGCGCTGCGGTGGAAGAAAAAAGGGAATTTTTTGCTTGCGCTGGGGCCTGCTTATACTATCGCGCAAAGTTTGGATGGACAAATTTTTGGTCCTGCTTTTGGTTCCGTAGCGACGCCCTTGGGAATTTTAGACGCCACAGTTCGGAACAATTTGGAATTTCCCTAAGCTTGGGCTGAGCATTGCGCAGGGCAACGCTCCAACGCTCCAACTAAATTATGTATTGCTTCAGTCGGAAATGGAGTAACGGGGTTTTGGCTTAAGGGATAAGATGGTGCCGTTTACAGGAGTCCGTATATGTCCAGCAACCCACCACGTCGCAACTACACCGGGGATGAAAAGATCG
>JAJZJL010000070.1 GCA_021810145.1 Planctomycetota bacterium
CGCCAAGGATTGCTCCCCACAACGCCCGGTTGGCTACATGGCTAACGGATCATTCCATGATGAACTCCTTTCAGTTCACAAGACACAGATGGTTTCACTGACGCACCGGATAACGCGGATACGGGGGAGAAATCCCGGCGCGCCGGGAATCAGTGACCAATGAGCCGCGTACCGGGTTTGAATCTGGAAGTTAGGGGAGACGGCAAAAAATTGCTAACCGCAAAAGCGGCGAAAGAACGCAAAGGATTGTTGAGGCAAATATTTGCTCTTTGTGGCTTTGTGCCGTTGTGGTAATGATCCCTATGCCAAATGCTAAATCCTAAATCCTAAATTCTCAACGCACTGAATCTGCGTAATCTGTGGATTAGAATTCAGAACCTTTCCCGGCGCGCTGCGACTGACTCCCAACTCCTGACTCCTCGAGAAGCTTCTTTGTGATGCACCGGACCGCGGATATCGCGGATGACGCGGATCGCGGATGCGGCGCGCTTTCCCGCGCCAGCACTGGTGGAGCAGTGCTCTATTGCAAATACACCTGATCGCCGGGGTTGATGGGGGGAACCTGGGCGGCCTTTGCCTTTACATCTTCCGGATACAATGCAAAAGAGGCGGCGATTTCAATGGTACAATCCGGCGTGCCATCCGCCTGGCGCGGGATGTTTATTCCAGCCGGCTCCAGCCAGCGGCTGTTGCGCAAGGTGGTGATCTGCCTGGATGATTCAATGGAATCCACACCTTGGGCATTTTTGATCGGGGCGAATTCGTCGATCCGGTCGGTTTCATAAACAATGCTGCTGGAAGCCAGTGGCAATGCATCAAATACGAATGTTTCCATCTTGATGGCATTGGGCTTTTCGGGTTTGATCGTTCTGCCGGTGGCAAAATCCACACACGGTACTTTTTTCTCAGCGCGATGGTACGGCAGGGCAAAACCGCGGTCATTGAGGCGCTGCACAAAATCGCAGCGAATGGCATGCAGAGCGATGCTGCCGGCGCGGAAGCGCAACTGGCCGTCGGCGGTACGCTGTTCCGCGAGCACCTCCGGCAAATCGGAATATTCAATGACGGTCATTTTGCCGTTCACCAGGCAGACATTGCCGAGCTTTTCATTGCTGGCAACCTTGGGAAGAATTTTACTGGACATGTCGGAATGTTCCATTTCATGCAGCCCGAGGAACAGCGGATCAACGCACCGCACAATGGGATTATCGACCTGGAAATAGCTGATCTGGGTTATGCCGCGTTTCTGCATATCCGCCAGAGCACCACTTTTGTACAGCGCCAGCAGCGAGCCACCGTGACCGTTGGGTGATAGCGCCAGCGAACCGGGTGTTTCCAAAAGCACCTTTCCATCGAGGCTCACCGCCGGCAGCATATCCTGAGAGAAAAATCGGATTTGCGATTCGGGCAGACCAAAGTAATGATGCTGCGCCCAGAAATCCACCGTAGGCTGATGATTGGCGGTGCTGGTCATGATATAAAAGGGGATGGCGCAGTTAAACCGTGATTGCATGGCAAGGAGATATTCGGCGAAGCACTGGAACAACGGCTTATTTTTTACGGGTGTGGCGGGGAATGTTCCCTTGGGGCCATCCCATCCCAGGCGCGAGCCTTGTCCGCCGGCGACAACAAAAGCGGCAACCTGATTTTTTCTCAGCAGTTGCTCGCCAATCGCGCGAGCCTGGCGATATTTTTCCCGCAGTTCCGGTTCGTGCGGGGCGTACTGGAAATACGGCGCGGGTTCAATATTCTCCGGAACGGCAAGCGGTTGAGGATTCAAAACCACCGTGCGGATGAGTTCCGCCAGCAGCGGCCAATCCATGGAGGCAATCTGCCGATCCAATTCTGATTTTTCGTTCGGAGCAAGGCGGTCATAAAAAGCATAAAGATGCTCCTGACCGATGGCGGTAAGTTCCTGAAGCAATTCCGTATGATTGGCATGTCGCGACATAGGTTGTTCAAACTCCGTATGGTCCGTCAAGCGCTACAGCGATCCGCCCAGCGAGCGACGGGTAATTTCTTCGGTGATTTTTTCAATAAACGCCGGCAACGGCATGGCACCAAGGTCCTGATCGTGCCGGGTACGCACGGCAACCGCCCCGGCCTGCATTTCCTTGGCACCGACAATCAGCAGATAAGGAATTTTCTGCTCGCGGGCGCGACGGATCTTGGCACCGATTTTATCATCCGCGGTATCGAGTTCCGAGCGCACCTGTGCAGCGAGCAGCCGGTTGTTAACCTCCCGGGCATAGTCAACAAATTTCTCGCTTATGCTCAGCACCATGGTCTGAACGGGAGCAAGCCAGGCCGGGAAGGCCCCGGCAAAATGTTCAATTAAAATACCGGTGAAGCGTTCCATGGAACCAAATGGCGCCCGGTGAATCATAACCGGTCGATGCGGGGAATTGTCCGCACCGATATATTCCAGGGCGAAACGTTCCGGCAATACATAATCAAGCTGCACGGTGCCAAGCTGCCACTGCCGACCAATGACATCTTTTACCAGAAAATCCAGTTTAGGCCCGTAAAATGCCGCCTCGCCAATTGCTTCCTCATGGCGTATGCCGACATCTTTTACGATTTTCCGCAACGTGGCCTCCGCCCGATCCCACAGCGCCGGGTCACCGGCGTATTTATCGGATGCGGGGTCGCGCAGGCTTACCCGGCACTGGTAATCATGAAAGCCCAGGGTTTTAAATACCAGCAGAACCATTTCGACGGTGGAGAGCAATTCCGCTTCCACCTGTTCGGGGGTGCAGAACAGGTGAGCGTCATCCTGCGTGAATCCACGCACGCGCGTCATACCGGATAATTCGCCGGACTGCTCGAAACGATAAACCGTTCCAAATTCCGCCAGGCGTATAGGCAGATCACGATAGCTGTGGGGAGCGGCGGCATAAATCTGGATGTGGTGCGGACAGTTCATCGGTTTAAGCAGATATTCGCTTTCATCCGTATCGTCGCGTTCCTTCATTTTGATGGTGGGAAATTGCGACTCTTTGTAGTACGGATAATGTCCGCTGGTTTTGTACAAATTGATATTGCCGATATGCGGGGTATAAACGGAACTGTAGCCGCGGCGGATCAGTTCCAGCCGCATGAAATTTTCCAGTTCCTGCCGCACGACGCCGCCCTTCGGCATCCAGAGAATCAAACCGCTTCCCACCAGGGGTGAAATGGTAAACAGCCCGAGGTGCTTGCCGATAACCCGGTGATCGCGGCGTTTGGCCTCATCAATGAGTTTCAGGTGCGCTTCGAGTTCCGGGCGGGTGAAGAAAGCCGTTCCATATATCCGCTGCAACTGCTGCTTGGAGGCGTCACCATGCCAATAGGCCCCGGCCACGCTGGTAATCTTAAACGCTCCGATACGCCCTGTTGACGGTAAATGCGGCCCGCGGCAGAGATCTTCCCAGTTTTTCCGCGGTTCACCCGTGGCATAAAAACTGATCACCGCCCGCGGATCGGCCGCCAGCGCCCGCTGGGCATTATCCAGCTTATACGGATTGGCTTCCTGTTCGAGTTTTGCAAGCGCCGCGTCCCGCGGAAGTTCATAGCGTGTGAAGGCGCGGTTCTCCGCAACGATTTTTTCCATCTCGGCTTCAATGCGGGGAAAATCATCCTCCCGGATCGGCTGGGCCAGTTCCATATCATAGTAAAAGCCCGTATCAACCGGCGGGCCATAGGCAAGGCGCACGGCCGGGAACAGCCGTGTAATAGCCTCAGCCATGACATGGGCGGTGGAATGCCGCAGCAGGAATACGGCATTGGGATCCGTCGCTTTGGCAGTGACAATCGCCACGGCCGAGTCCTGGTCAATGGGTGTGGTTAAATCGGCAAGCTGCCCATTAATCAATGCACCAATGGCATCGCGGGCCAGGCGCTGGCCAATGGACTGCGCCACCTGCAGAGGTGTTACAGAAGCGGCATCAAACTGTTTTTTTGCCCCGTCGGGCAGAGTAATCGTAATCATGGGGAGGAATTATGCGACACTTTGGTCATTTTGTCTTGTGTCCGGCCGCGAATTGCCATATTTATCTTCGGATGCCGGGCTTGCCAGCGCTTACAGGTGTTTAAAATGGCATGCAGCATCATTTTTTGAACACCCGGGCTGTCGATAATGGTGGCATGGGTCAGATTTTTTGTGGGAAAACCGACATCGGCGTAGCGCAGGTTAATATCGGTAAGCCGCGTGCGATAAACGTCCTTCACCTTAACGGGTACCCCCCGCCATATCGGCATCCAATCGGTGTCGGGATGGCTTTTATAAATATCGATGCAGCGTTGCACATTCGGTGGAATGCGCGGAGGCGTTACCGGGTCAACCAACACCAGCAGTTGCACGGATATGCCGCGCCGCCCCAGCGCCCGGGCCACGCGTATCTGATCGTCCGCCCCCCAGGAATGACCGTAGAGAATCAGCGGCCCATGCATGAGATGTTTGCGGTAATCCCGCAGGAGAATGTGTTGGAACTGCCCCTTGCTGTGATCCGCAATGGCTGCCGCCTGTATGATATGGTCATGGTTAAGATGATGCGCCAGGCCGTCAATACCCAGGCTGAAAACCCCCAGAAAGCCGCGCATTCCAAAGGCATGGCCTTGATATTCATAACCGCCCCGATGACCGGTTACAACCGCGGACTGCACGGGATCGGCAGGTCGGCCGGTCAAATCCACACAGCCGGAACTGACCATCAACATCAAACCAATAAATCCCCATGCCAACGCGCCGGTCGGACGCATTTTTCGACCATTTTGTTTCATAAGCCAATTCACCGCTAATCCAACAACGCCATCCTGCGGCTCGAATGATAAAGGCAGTTCAAGGCTTTGGCGAGCGATTCCGGACCTGCGGCGGGGATCTGTAACAGATTCCGCAAGGTCCTCATGGCCCTGATCCTTGGCTTTCTAACGCTGCCGTTACCGGCACCATCAGTCAAATCCATACGCCAATCCAGCTCGGCATCGCATATACCCGCCGTACCCAAAAATCAGTTTGCCCGTTGTTCGCCGTAGCGCCGGAATACGTTGCCCGTTGCTTCCCGGCGAGCCGGGACTCGTTGTTCGTTTTCTCAGTGTGTTGACGTCCAATGCACTGCATATTGCTCATGCGGTCACAGGCCCTGCGGCGGCATTGTTGTCATGATCGTTTGACTTTTATGTCTCGCACAAGCATTATGAGCGTTCGTAAAACCTGGTCGCACTCGCGGACCAGGAATTCAGACGTAATACCCCAAAAAGTGATGTTGTAAATATTTTCGTGGAAGAAAGAAGGAACGACCGTATGCCTGTAGATGAAAAAGCAACTCTGGAAATCCGTGACACCAGTGCGAACCCGGCCCCATTGGGTCTGCTGGCCTTCGGTATGACCACCGTGCTGCTGAATTTCGCCAATGCCGGCCTGTATGAACTCAGCAGCATGGTACTGGCGATGGGAATTTTCTACGGCGGCCTGGCACAGGTAATTGCCGGCACACTGGAGTGGAAAAAGAATAATACGTTCGGGATGACGGCATTTATTTCCTACGGCATGTTCTGGCTGTCGCTGGTGGCATTGGTGCTGATGCCGGGGATTTTTCCGAAAGTTGCCGGTCCGAACGCCACGGCCATGGCAGTGTATCTGTCGTTGTGGGGACTATTCACCCTGATTATGTTTATTGGCACGCTGAAACTCAGTCGGGCGTTGCAGGTGGTTTTTGGCACGCTGGTGATTCTCTTTGCGCTTCTGGCGCTGGCGGAAATAACTGGAAATGCGGACATCCATTTGGCAGCGGGTTATGAAGGAATTTTCTGCGGCCTTTCCGCAATGTATACCGGCCTGGCCCAGGTGCTTAACGAGTTGCACGGGAAATCCATTCTGCCGCTGGGCCCGGTCAAACCACGGCAATGAATTGCTTGCGTGCGTAACACTTCTGGCGCAACAAGCCGGACGGGCTGATATTTAACAGCCGTGCGCGAGAAGATTGCCGATGCGCGATTCGGATTTATCACAATGGCATTCGCCCCGATGAGGCCATCAGTCCGGTCCGGCATGGCAGCGAATCGCGGAGTAACAGAATTGGGGGCATCGCGGGGGCCAGGCAAGAACTTGATTGCGATGCGCTGGCAGATATTTTGCCAACCCACATGCCGGAATGACCCGCCGTTGCAGAATAAATAATTCGAAGAATCTTGGAGCCAGTTCGGACACTCCGCCGGCAGCGCCTTGGGGCGGCAAACGGCCGTCTGCGGCGTCCTCGATTTTCAACATATTGCGGAATATGCTTCGGATCTGCGTCCTTGCATCCATCGATTTGCCAAGCCAAGCAACCTGCATCGGACTTTTCAAACAGACTCTTATACGGGCGATAAGCCGGCATGGAACTTTCTGTATCTGCCGTACCAGTTGACTATTGAGTGCAACTATTTTTTCTTTTCTTTCTTTTCGTCTTCCGCGGCCTTGGCTTCCTTTTTCTTTTTCTTACGGGCATGCAGCACATGCCTGCCTTGAATGGCCATGCCCAGAAATCCCAAACCGGCATACACCCACAGTGGCCGCACACCGCGCACGATATGTTTTATCACTCCCGGATCAAAGCGGCGGGTAAATACCGCCACCGACCAGAGGATCATCGCGGCTCCCAACCAGGCTCCGCCAATTAAGCTTATCAGGCGTGGAAAAAGCAGTCCCAGTAGAATCACCACCAGCAGCCCCCCTGCCGCCGCGGACATAACCTGAGCTTTTTCAGATTTATTCAGGCGCTGCACATCGGCGGCAATGGCCTGGTATTGCTGCTGAACACGCTGCGCCACGCGCTGGCGCAATTCGATGTTCGGGCGGCTTGTTGCGGGCTGCGACGATGCCGCGACGGGCTTTTCGGCGGCGGCGTGAATCCGTGATGGCGATGGCTGGGTTTGAGGCGTATGTTTTGCCGGCGTAAACGCTCCGTGATGCCACGCCAGCAGGCCGCCGCACAGCAAAGCGGTCAGAGCGGCAAAAAGCAACGCCTGCGTCAATCGAAACAGCACCGCTCCAAGAATAATCCCCACGACCATTCCCATGATCATCAGCGTAAGATCAGCCAGTTGGGTATGCCAGAACAGCGGCAGAAAATACCCGCAAACCGCCCCCGCAGCAGCCATGAATACCGTCAGCACGGGCCGGGCCATGCGCACAAATTCCAGCCAGAATATCATACCCAGCACAAACAACGCGGCCGCACTGAACAGCAGAGCGTTGCCTATGGTGTGGGGAACCCACATATTCATCGCCGTCATCGCTCCAACGCCATCAGAACCAGAATGGTGATATCACACAGGCCATTACGCACACGAACACCGCTATGGCGACCCAGCCATTGGCTGTTCCATACCGAATAAGCACCTATTATATCGCACCTGTTACGCGGTGCATACTGTGTGAAGCGCCGCGGTACGCACCCGTTTCCCCGCCGTGGCTTAGCTATTGTCCAAGTTGGGTCGGAAGTGGAATTTTGCGCTGTTTGTTGGGAACGTGATAAAGGGGCTTGGCTTTCGGCAGTTTCAGGCCGCCGCCAACCGGCGTGACCGTCATGACCGTCTGCTCGGGCAAATGCTGTTTGCTTACTCCGTACTGCACCACATGGCCGGGCACACCATTAAACTGCGGAGCGGCCGATCCTTCCCACACCTGCCCCAGATAAATATCCTGATCCGTCAGTAATCCGTCAAAGTGGTAGCGCCCCCCCGCCACATCGGGCAATTGATGCATGAGATGGCCATTTGCGTAAAAAGCTGAATAATTATCCCACCAGGCGGTATGCCTGCGCCCTTCAAAGCTCACAATGGCACTGTTCATCCATGGCTCAACTTGAATAACGCGAATCCGGCCACTGATCGGCCTGACCAGACCGGGTCGGTCCGCCGCATCAAATGAACTCGAACAGCCCGCAGTGAGAAGGCTCATAGCCGCCAGCGCCATACCGGCACAGATCATCGCGATTAGAGAACGCAATCCAGTTTGGGGTGAAGGTCCTGCCATATCACGGACATGATAAACGAAAATGGTCTCTGAATCCCGCGCCGCAGATTTTTGATTTTCATTGGCTCTGGCCGTTCAATCCATCGCGGCTTTTTTTCCGGAATCCGCAACGCAGCGCCGGCTGGCCATGCCGCGGCGAGCAGATTTTCAGGAGATTTTCTCAACGGTATAGAGCACCCCGGCATTGCCCGAAAATTCAATCCGCCCGAGGGCATCGGCTTTAACGGATATGCCGCCGGATACCCGATAACCGGCATTGGGTGTTAAATGAAATATCTGGTATCGGATTTTCCGCTGACCCGGAACGCGCACCTCAACGCGGTCGGGGCCATAGGTTACGCGCAGGTGTCCCACTCGAAAATCCAATGCGCGAGGCTCGATGGGGCGGATCACCACGCGATCAATCTGTACGTCAATGCCATAGCGCATGGTACGCATGACCATGCAGACAATCTCCGGATATTCGTGATAATAAGGCGTTCGAATCCGCTGGCCGCGCACATTGTAGCGCTCCGTCAACCAGGTGTTGGCCAGCAGATCACCGCGGATATTTTCGTAGGTTCGATTGAACATATTCAGGTTGGCGGCATTGGGATACCGATGACGCGCTTTCATATCCAGCCACCATATCCGGCCCATTGCGGTGGCTGAATCTCCGGTATTGCCATGATAACAATCCTTCGTGCCGTAGTATTTTTCGGAAACCCAGGTGCCACGCCCGCCGGGATGTGTGTGCGGACCGCCATCGAGCCGGTGGAACATATTGGCCCGCCATTGCGCATTGTCCACGACGCCAAAGGCCAATGCGCCAAAATTGCCGTCATAATCCACAAAGTCGCGAACGGTGCCGTCTGTGTTGCGCTGGGTGACAAAATGATCGGTGCCATTCCAGAGTTGCTTCCGGATCCCTTCGCCGATGGCCTTATGAAGTTCCCGATAGCGCTGGGCTGCGGCCGCATCGCCGCAGAATTCGGATATCGGGGCCAGCAGCGCCAGAAGTCCAACGGTTGCCATGTTCGTATCCAGCGTGTAACCGTAGCGGATAAACACGTCGATAAACAGCGAGCCGGTAAACTTCACGAGTTGCATCCTGGGATCGTAACGTTGCAAAAGCCATTCCACGGCTTTTTTGATCAGGGGATAGTGGCGTTTCAGCCAATGCTCATCACCGGTACCGAGAGCATAATCGATACAGGCCAGGGTCCAGAAAACATTGGGGCCGGATTGTGTGGCACCGGAAATGGCGACATCCGTCGGTACTGTGGCGTTAAAATTGTGAGGAATCTGCCCCGCCGGACTCATATATTTTCCGCTGCGCTCCAGGACCTGTCGCGCCAGTCGTGCCAGCACCGGATCACCCGAATAACTCAGCGTTGAAACGGTTTCCCATGCGTCAGGATCAAAAAAGCTGTTTCCAACACCGTATGGACGCTGCGGCGTGGCAAGATTCGGATAGGCAGATCCGGGAATGTTATAACTCCCCAGCACACCGGCGGAACTGCCGTAGATAGTGGTATAAAGCGAGGCCAGATCGTTGTATTCCATCTTCGTTTCCGCCGGCAATGCATGAATCGGAAATGCCTGATCCGACGCATACACCCGCCAGGATGTAACCATGGAATGGCCTTCGGGATTAGCGCGGGCAACCGGACGCATATCGCCTGGTGCGACCCATTTATCCATCACGTTCGATGCACCGCACAAAACCTGATCCAGGCCGCATTCGGAAGAGCCCCATTGCGATACCGTTCCGGAAAACAGATTGTTTTCCATCACGGCCTTGGCATTCTGCGGCACGATGGAGATCGATCCATTTTCGCAATCCATCGTGTAAAACACATGCAGCGGGTCATGCGAACAGAAAATCCGGGCCAGTGCCTCCACACGCTGCATATTTCCGCGCTGATAAAGCGCATTGAAGAACCACTGATTGCACCCGAACCGCAAACGCACCAGACCGGGGCGGTCTGCATTGGCAATGCGCGTACGCAGGCTCAAGTCAAACCATCGCGCGCCTCGACGCAGCGTGATAGTCCATTGCGATGTGGCGGAGGGAAGCTCGTGCGGTTTACCGGAAACGGAAATCGGTGGCAATTTCAGGTGTATACTTGAAGCACTGCTCATCGGCGACGGCGGCGTGGTTGCGGCTGCGGTTATCCCGGCAGCACTGATTTCGCCATCGGCTCCAGCCGCCTCAAGGCGAATTCCGTCATGCCCGAGAAGATTATTCTGGTACTCCCCGCGCCCGAAAAAGTCGGCGGTAATAGCTGTTATTGCCGCGCGATGCGGATCAAATTCGATGTGCACGAAACCATTTTCCAAAATTGTCAGACCGCGATCATGCCCGGCGCGCACCGGCGGTGTGGATGATGCGGTGTCCGCGTCGTTTGCTGCGGGCAATGCTCCGTCAACAGTTGACGCCGCAAAGGCAACATTCTGTCGGTGCCCCGCAAAAGGTACCATCGCAGCGGCCGCCACACCCAGAATCTGCCGTCGGTTTAATGTGCCAACAGACTGTTTCACTTGCCGAGGCTTCATGACAAATCCTCTTTTTGTGACATTATCAATAACATCAGGAAGATAACGGAAATCGCAAACCAGTGCCACAGATATTATTATTTTCCCATTTCCATGATCGCCTGCGCCCGGCGCAGCGCAACGGTGGCACCCCTGAAGCGCATGGGAGGTGCGGCGACTTGGAACCGGCAGTTTACGCGGGCCGTATACTGATACTGGAAGCGAGCGAAAGAACAAAATAAATAGGTTCCAGAACTTTACCGCTCGTTTTTTGCCGCCAATCCGCATACCATGGTAGGTGAAGTCTCAAAGGTGAACCATGACACCAACGACCATCGTTTTAACCAACGCGCGCCGCGATCATAAAAATTTGTTTACCACGAAGGATGAACCCGTGAAAGCGCATTTGCTCAGAAACGTCTGGCCTGAATTGATTTTGAATGCTCTGATCCCCCATCCAATTCGACCAGCAGTCTCCGCCCCCGGAGAGCTGACAATGAGAGGTGGTTTGTGATAGAATTTGTTAGCACGGCCTTGCGTCCATTCGCACAATCGAAAAGTTGTACCAACGCCTTGATTTAACATGGTACAGGGTCTATGCGCAAGGGGCTGCCAGCCAAGGCCGATGAAGTATCCGGCGTGATGAAAGGCTTCGATGCAGTATACTGTTCAAAAGACAGTCGGACCAAAGTTTGTGGCTTCGGGGATCTGACGGCCCTATTTTCTACAGGCAATCTGGAAAAAGGCGATAATATATCAATGCGCACAGTTGGCTTGTTAATTGAATCATCGCGAGCTTATGGCCGTGGACTATTACGCGGTATCGCAAGATTTATGCGTATGCATAATGACTGGTCCATTATCTATCAGGAGCGCACGCTCAGGGATGCAGACCCATTGGGATTGGCCGAAAAACACTGCGACGGCGTGCTCGCCCGCATTGACACAAGGCAGCAGCTAGATTGGCTCTTGGAACTCAACGTCCCAGTGGTCGAACTGCGAGGGAGTTGGGATCATCCACGATTCCCCCGGATTATAAGTGATGACAGAGCCGTAGCCGAGATCGCAGCCCAGCACCTGCTGGCAAGGAGATGCCCATACTTTGCGTTTTGTGGATTCGCTGGGGCGGACTATTCACAAACCCGGCGGGACCATTTTTGCGCCGCTATTCGTGCCGCCGGTTACCTACCCGATGTCTACGAAAGTCCCGCCGCTCCTCATGGTGCCGATACCGCAGCCTACGAAGTCACCGCCGCTGCGCACGAACGTGAAATGGGTAGCTGGTTAAGCCGCTTGCCCCATCCGACGAGCCTGATGGCCTGCAACGATGTTTGCGGACGGCAGGTTATCGACCTCTGTCACGTCCATGGCCTGAGGGTGCCGGACCAAATCGCGGTCATCGGTGTCGATAATGATGAAGTACTTTGCGATCTGGCTGAACCGACGATGAGCAGCGTCATTCTTTCCACTGAACGCATGGGATATGAGGCCGCCGAGTTGCTCTCGACGATGATGGACGGAACCGAGCCGTCAAAACATGAGTTTCTGATTCCTCCGATTGGGGTAATGAAGCGGCACAGCACTGATTCGGCGGTAGTGGATGATCCTTGCATTGCGGCCGCTCTCGCTTTTATCCGGGAAAAAGCCTGCACTGGTATTAACGTGGAACATGTTCTGGATCACCTGGCTGATAGGGAGTTGCTAGTATCACGTAGCACGCTGGATCGCCGGTTCCGTAAAAGGTTGCGTTGTTCTCCTAAGGATCAGATTATTGATACCCGCCTGGAACGCGTGCGGCAGCTACTGCTTGAGACCACCTATTCCGTGGAGCGGATCGCCGAACTGGTGGGCTTCGCCAGCTCGTCTCAGTTGGCGACGGCATTCAAACATCGCACCGGCAAGACGCCCAGTGAATTTCGCGCCGGCGCGAGATATCCTGTCAAATCGGCATTCAACCCTAGGGGGTGACAGAGCCTCGCCGTGCAATATTCTGCGCCGCATTGTGGCGTCCCATTACGATGAACACTCCAGCAAGTTGGAGACCAGTCTCTGTATGATCGTCAGTATTGCCGACAACGTTGTCAAGGGGTGTTAATCATTATCGGCGGCCATTCGGCACATGTTGAGGCTCAGAGCAGGTCCTTTTCCAGCAGGCATTGGGATCTCTGTACGTGCAACCGCTGACCGTTTCGGCGCTGTTTTTTCTTGAGCCGTTCACTCGCCTGATTTCCCGAGTAGTGAACCACGGGAACCGGTCGCGCCGGACATCGCTTTTCCCACAACTTTGATCCGCTGCAGCAAGGGTATCATCGTTGTTAAAGCCCGATAAGCGGCCAGAGAATTGACTGAAAGTGATAATGTGTTTGACCAGATTTGATATTGTGTCCGGTGGCAGGGCGTGCTAGAGTTCTGATGTCATTTTTACAGATGAGGTCTTGAGGAGTTTTCCAAATTTGACGGGTATGGGGGTGGCATGGTGGAGGGTGGTGAATCGGGTGATCCGGCTTGTGGTGCGATATTCCCGTCCATGTTTGCGGATCGCGTGGTTGCTTGGTAAAGAAAGCGATAGCGCTTTTGAAAAAGGAGGTTGTAGTGGTAATAGGTTTTCCGGTGAGCTAGTCCAGCGGACTGACTCGGTTTTTCGCATGGTGCTCTCGTTTCCATTTTTGCCAACCATTGTGGTTGGCAGGGAGAAGAGGGCAAACAGGTAGCTCTTTCTAGGAGATTGCTATGTTTAGCAAAGCATTAAGAATTTCTCACGGTCCACTCTTGTTGGCGTCCTTGGCCGTCGCTGGATGTGCGGGTATGACTTCTTCCGCGTCAGCGGACATCACGGGGTTTGGCAATGGCAGCGGGTTTACGTTCAATAACTTTTTGGCTAACGGCGTTATTGGTGCCTCCAATGGCGTGCTGACCATTTCCACTGCTTCGCCGAGCGAAGCGGCAAGCGCATTTTACGACACTCAGCAGGCGATTGGGCATTTTTCCGCAGCATTTACATACCAGAATGTAACAGGGAATGGTGCCGACGGATTTACCTTCGTGGTTCAAAGCGCGCCAGCGGGAGCTAATGCGTTGGGCGGCGACGGGTATAATCTCGGATATGGCGGCGACGCTGGTACGGCTAATAACTCAAACCCAATTACATCGAGCGTGGCCTACGGAATCGAATTATGGCCGAACCCCGCCGGCTCTACCGGCGGATTTGGTCAGGACGGAGCGATCAACGCGAATGGTAGCACGGCAGCGGCTTTTACCAGCACATCACCGGTGAATGCCGAACTCACCGACAAGATAAATTTTTCCGTTACCTACAATGGAACCACGCTTTCTGTCAACATGGCAGATCCAACGACCGGCGCGAGCTATTCGACCAGCGAAACAGTGGACATCCCGACGGTGGTGGGGTCTAGCTTGGCTTATGTGGGTTTTACCGGCGGCACCGGCGGTGCCGCCACTGAACAGCAAATCAGTAATTTTTCGTACACGACCGCAGTACCGGAACCGGCCCCACTGGGCGCATTGGTAATTGGGGGAGCCATTTCGCTGCTGATGCTGAAACGCCGCCGAACGGCCTGAAATTTCCGGCGAGTCGAAGCGGTGATGCTCATCCAAAATAAAGGAGAATCATTATGAAACGTCGAGCCTTTACCCTCATCGAACTGCTGGTGGTGATCAGCATCATCGCCGTGCTGATTGCCCTGCTTCTGCCGGCACTGGCCAGGGCGAAGCAACTGGCCCTACGAATCCAAGGTGCGTCAAATCTCCGGCAGATAGGTCTCGCCCTGCATGAATACGCCAACGCCTATCGCGGGCAATATCCGCTGGCCTGCACCGCCGACTTTACTTTTGCCGACGCTAATCTTAACTACGGTCCCACCCCGGGCCAGACGTACGCCCCACTTGCGGGGCTGGATGCACTTTTTGTGTCGTCATATGGGTACGTTCCCAATCAACCCCTCATCAACCCGCGGAACGGATTCCTCCCGGACACCCCCGCTGGTATCAGTTTGCTTTTTTCGCCCGACCTTGCCAGCGGCTTTACGGAGAATACGCAATACGCTCTTGGGCCGTCGGTCTGGAATAAGCAGGGGAAGTGCATTAACTTCCAAGGAGGCGACGGAATGAGTTATTGGGTTGACGAAGGCCGGGATTACAGTCCAAGCTATGATCTAGCGGCCATAAGTTTTGGGCACACACCGCCGCCTTGGGCGACGGATATGCAAGACCAATACGGCGGCGGCTCACTGGGCCGATATAATCCCGATCCTTTACACCAGCCTGCACTGAATCCGCAATCCGGTAGCGGTACCTTGTTGGTTACAGATAATGCGCTCTTCACAGGCCCATATGTGGGTGTGGCACCCGCGCAGGGATTAACCGGACAGCAGCTTCCCTGGATGGGCATGGGTTCCAACTGGCCTCTGTCCAACTATGTCGATGAAGGATTGGGTAATTCATTACCCGCAGGCGAGCATGAATTGTACAATGACGGTTCCGTAAGGTGGGTGCCGATGTCGCACGTCAAGGTGAGGTTCAGTTGGATCAATATGGTCTACCAAGGCTGGTGACGGTCGTATTGCGACATTGTGTGATTTCCTGTGCATCGGATACTAAGTAATGCAGTTCGCGAGCCCGATAGACGACAGCGGGTGTTATCCACCGCTTATGGGCCATTCTGGAGACTTGACCACTGCAGAAGTTCTTGACTCCGACTATACGGCACGTGGAAATCAATGACACATTGTTAACCGAGTTTCGGTCAAATGCGTTCCAAGGGCAATGCCCTTGGAACGCGCCGGAATGGATGCGGACGCTGAGCCCGCTCAAACCACAACAGTGGCTAAGTTCACTATAAGTCGGGATTGCTCGTCACCATTTGAAATCCGGGCGTTCCTTTTGCGGCAAAATTTACGTTTGTAGATCATAGTGGCAGTATGTATAGTTTCGTGTAGTGACACATTTTGGCACTTATTTGGGCTTCGGAGAAATCTATGCTTCATCATCGCTTAACAATTCCCGCGTTGGCCGCCTGTGTGACCTTCATGTTAGCGCTGTTTATTTCATCGCCGACCCAAGGGCAGACGGTGGGTGCTGTTCCCGGTCTTGGCAGTCCGCTAAGCGGCTTGCCGCTTGAGAGGACCGGTACCGCCATGCACGCCGGTAGTTGGGATCGTAAAGGCCGCAATGGTGATTTCCGTACGATAGAGCCGGGGCATCCACTGGTGTTGCTCAACTACCATGGTGCGGGAATTGTGCGGAGATTCTGGTGTACCGTTCCGAGCGATACGAAGATTCGATGCCAGCTCATTCTGCGCATGTACTGGGATGGTGAAAAACACCCCAGTGTGCGTGTACCGCTGGGGGCATTTTTTGGTGTCGGATTCGGTAAACAAGTCGATTATAGATCCGCGCCGCTGGAGGAAACCAGCGGTGGATATAACTGCTTTTGGCCCATGCCGTTCCATAAATCCGCTTATTGGACCATCACCAATGAAACCAAACATCCGGTAAACAATTTTTATTGGAATATCGGTTTCGACGCGTACAAACACATTCCTAAAAAAATGCTGGAGTTTCATGCCCTGTGGAGACAGGAGAATCCGGTACCACCGGGGCAAAATTATGTCATTCTCAACACAACAGGCCGGGGGCAATATGTCGGCACGGCGCTGTTCATGCAGGACCTGCAAAACAGCGGTCTGGAGTTTCTGGAAGGCAATGAGATGGTGTATATCGACGCCCCCAAGCATAGTCATTATTATCAGGGCATTGGTCCACCCAAACCGGGGCAGTTTATGCCGGCAATTGAGGGTACAGGTACCGAAGATTATTTTTGCAGCGGGTACTACTTCAATCATGGCACCTACTCCGCTCCCTATCATGGTTGCGTGATCAAAAGCAATAAACTTAAACGAATCAGCGCTTATCGCTGGCATATTGAGGACGCCATTCCGTTCAAAAAGTCGATCCGATTCACCATTCAGGTGGGCCCTTGGGATAACATTCGAGCGGCCTACGCCTCGGTCGCGTACTGGTATCAGACTCAACCACATCCTGTGTATCCAAAACTTCCGCCACCGGCCGAACTTCTGCCGGTCAATCCCGTGCCGTTGTTCAAGGTACCCCACGCCATTGAGGGTGAGAGTATGGTTCCGCAGGCCAAAGCCACAAGCGGCTATGTTGGAAAACAGAACATGAGTGGCTTCAATGGAAATTGGAGCGGCGGTGCCCAGTTGTTCTGGCATGGGCAGACAAGGAATGCCACGATGACCATTCAATTACCGGCAAAAAAAGCGGGCGATTATTTTCTGGCGGGATATTTCACGAAGGCTCCTGACTACGGCATTTTTCAAGTGTTGTCCCACGGTCGCAAGCTCGGACATCCGGTCAACGCCTACGCCGGGTCAGTGATGCCAACCGGACGAATCCCGCTCGGTCGAATTTACTTGAACGCGGGCAACAACCCACTGGTCATTCGCATGGCCGGAAAAGCTCGCGAATCCCTGAATTATTTTTTTGGCCTTGATGCGCTGGTCCTAAAACCGGCTCCCTAAAAAATGGTGTGGGGCGGAGGATACCACGCAACTGTCTTGCGAGCGTAGTCTGGGCCGCAGAAGGTATTATTTAACCAACAGCACTGCTTTCGGGATTATCGGAGACAACAGTGAAAATTGGAATTCTAACCTTCGGTGATGGCCGGAAGCGGGCCACGAAACCGGCAACCACGGATTGCATGAAGTTTCAGGAAAATCTGCGGAGATATTTGGAAGACCATCGCCATAAAACCGTAGCGGGCAGTAGGGTTATTTGACATTGCGGCCACTCTGGCGTGGCAATACCAGCGGCTGGACAATGCGGGTGTGAAATCTGTGGTGCTTATTTTTGTAATTTGGCGTTTTCTGGATTTAATCGCGCAGGCTGCGATTCATTTTGAGAAATCGCTCCCAGACATGATGTACAGCGCATTGGGCCAACCCAATACTTTCCGGGTGGCGTATGTAGCCAGCACGGGAAGCATGAGTGAAATTAGCAGGCCTTTTTCGCGAGTTGTGGGTAGACTGACCGCCCCTGCGATGCAAACCGCGATGGCAAGCTGGATAGGCGATTCCAAACCAGATCAACCGGCGACGGGAATTTCAACAGCCAAGCAAATCCATGATATGCGCCATGGGAGATTTGATGCCTCCTCCATGGAGATGAGCACGGGACACCTGGGTGAGAGCCAATGGATGGCGAAGTTTAGTGTGCATATTTATTCACGGAGCTTTCGGTGAGCATACGTTGGCGTGCGAACAACTTGACATTGGGGTTAGTATTCTGCAATGAAATATAGCCCCGGAGGATGATAATGGTCATCTGATTATCGTTTTGTTAATTTGAGATTTCCTGATGGTGTGCTATATTTTTTTGCGTAGGAGTGCAACATGGAATCCATTTACAGGAAAAAGTTGGGGGCGGCGTTAATTGGTGCCGCGGTGCTATTGGCTGGCTGCCACAGTAAGAATCCCGGCACCACCAATTCCGCGGCCAAAGGAACCGCAAAAAGGTGGGTCATCGGAATGTCACAGTGCACCTTGGGCGAACCATGGCGCGTGCAAATGGACGCGGATATCAAAAAGGCCGCGAGGAAGTACCCCCGCCTCAAGATCATTTTCAAAGATGCCCAGAATAGCGTACTCCAGCAACGCGCCCAAATTGCGGAATTTGTTCAATCCGGGGTGAATCTAATTATTGTGAGTCCCAAGGAAACTGCTCCGTTGACCGAACCTCTGGCCAAAGCCTATCAAGCCGGTATTCCGGTAATCGTGTTAGACCGTGCGGTGCTGGGAAACCAATACACCTGTTTTATTGGGGCAAGCAACACCGCCATTGGCCGAGCTGCCGGGAAATGGATTGTCAATAAGTTGCACGGCAAAGGCAATGTCGTGGAATTGGAGGGGTCCATGACCTCCAGTCCGGGGCAGGAACGCAATTCCGGATTTCGGCAGGCGATTAAGGGTACGGATATTCATGTAATCTTTACTGCGGATATGAAATGGCAGCAGTCCATTGCCCGCCGTGAAATGGAATCGGCCCTGACCCGCTTTCCCAACATTAACCTGGTATATGCCGCCAACGATCCCGGTGCCTATGGCGCGTATCTAGCCGCCAAGGCGGCCGGCCGGGCGAAAAAAATAATTTTTGTCGGCATTGACGGGTTACCGTCGCTGGGGCTTGCGTATGTCGCACAAGGCTACCTTGATGCGACGTTTCGCTATCCGACCTGTGGCCGGCATGCCATTGCGGCGGCGTGGAAAATCCTTCATGGGCAGAAGGTGCCGAAGCGAATTACACTTCCTTCTCGGCTGTTTACAAAACAAAATCTTGCGGAGGGCGGACAGCCGCTGCCATGAGAGGGTACACAATCGGGAATGCAATAACCAGTTTGCTGCCGTGCCCGACCAATGAGTATTGCAGGGCGGTAATGCCAAAAATTGCCGCCCAGGAATTAAAACCGTGCGGCCAGATGTCAATGTAATTCAGGTGTTCAATTGTTTGCGCAACGTGATAACTCCACTATGCCTGCTGATTTAAGGCTAATCACACCACAAGAGGCTGATGTGGATCGCCCACACGATCCGCTGCTGCGACTGGTCGGCGTAGGGAAAAAGTTCGGGACCGTTGAGGTGTTGCGAAATGTCGACTTAAGTATTTATCCAGGCGAGGTTCATATTCTGGCTGGAGAGAATGGGGCGGGAAAAAGCACTCTCGTCAAGATCATGGCTGGCGTTTACAGCGATTATACCGGAACAATGGAAGTCGCTGGACGACAGGTTCGGCTGAGTTCTCCTCCAGAAGCGACTGCGATGGGAATTTCCGTGATCTACCAAGAATTATCGCTCGTCTCCACTATGACGGTTTCAGACAATATCTTTCTGGGGCTTTTTCTTCATCGGGCCGGTTTTGTTCGAAATAAAGCCCAGTGTGACGCAACAAAGCGATTGTTGGCGAAGCTGGGTGTGCAGGCCCTGCCGGAACAGAGGGTTGGGGATTTGCCTATTGCCACGCGACATCTCATAGAGATAGCCAAAGCAATGAGTCGGAATGCAAAGGTCATCATCATGGATGAACCGACTAGCGCTTTGAACGTTCAGGAATCGGAAAAGCTTTTTGCATTGATCCGCAGTCTCAAAAGTAACGGGTGTGGAATTATATACATTTCGCACAAGATGGAGGAAATCGAACAGCTAGCGGATCGTATCACGGTATTGCGGGATGGGATGCTGATTGGTTCGGTTTCCGCTGCGGAATTGCCCACCCCTAAACTGATTCACTGGATGGTGGGGCGACCGATGGAGCAGCAATTTTCGCGCCGCGCTCCGCCAACTGGAAAAGAGGTATTACGAATTGAGAGATTCTGCGTTGCCGGTCCGCTGCGCAGGCATAAGCCACTCGTACAGGAAGTTGCGCTGTCAATTCGACAGGGCGAAATACTTGGTATTGCGGGGCTGGAAGGTGCCGGCAACAGTCACTTGCTTTCGGGGCTATTTGGGGTGTATGGCCGACGGGCAACTGGCCGAGTGTGGATTGAAGGAAAGCCCGTAAGAATAGATCGTCCGGTTCATGCGATGCAGCAGGGCATGGCGCTATTGACCAATGACCGCAAAGCCACCGGTCTAATTCTTCCGATGTCCATTATAGCCAACATCACGCTGGCCAAACTGAGGGATTTTTCCACGGCGGGTTGGCGTCGCACGGCACGCGAGACTCGGGCCGCACACGAGATCGCCAGGGCTTTGCGCGTTCGGGCCAATTCACTGAGAATGGAAGTCGGAAAGCTCTCCGGCGGCAACCAGCAAAAAGTGGCGTTGGCCAAATGGATGCTGTTGAATCCACAGTTGCTGCTGCTGGATGAGCCGACGCGCGGCGTGGATGTGGGGGCCAAACGGGAAGTATACGAGCTAATGAACCAATGGACGGCCCGGGGTATCGCTATTATTTTAATTACTTCGGAAATGTCGGAGTTGCTTGCGATGAGCGACCGGATACTGGTGATGCACCGAGGTCGGATTACCGCCGAATTTTCAGGCTCGCGAGCAACACCGCAGGCGATTGTTAATGCCGCCATGGCCCCCCCGGTGGAAAAGGAGATACCTTCGTGAATCAGACAACCCCGCGCAGCAATACCCCGGCACCGGCTGGCGGCCCCTCGAAGAGTGATTCCCCATCAGGGGCCGTCGTGGTGGAAAACCCACACGAGGGCGGGCGGAGGGTCGGAGCATTACTCCACTGGATGGGCACACCAGTTGCGCGGGCTATGGCGGCACTTCTGCTGGTGCTGGTGCTGGGCACGATATTCAATGCCAACGGTTCCTTTTTCAAGATCGCCACGCAGCGCGATACGCTGCGTGAAGTTTCCGATTACGGCATCCTCGCTTGTGGCATGACGCTGGTGATAATTACCGGCGGGATTGACCTGTCCGTCGGCAGTGTGCTAGCGCTGGTAGGGGTGTGCTTTTCTATTATGAGCATTCACTGGGGCTGGTCCGCATGGATTGTGATACCTTTTTCGCTCTTAATCGGAGCGGCGGTGGGCGCATTTTCCGGCGGACTGGTTGCGTGGTTCGGAATTCAACCGTTTATTGCTACGCTGGCCATGATGGTTTTTGCGCGCGGTCTGGCGGAATATATCAGCGGGAATATGGAGGTCTCCACGGCCATGGCGAATCCAGATGGAACCTACCATTATGTTCCAGTGCCAGCGATATTTCAGAGTATTAATTCCAGCGTCCTCGGAGGCTACTTGGCGGTAGTTACCGTGATATTGATGTTTTGCGCCGCCGTGGCGTGGCTTATTCTATCCCGACACCGATGGGGCCGGTATCTGTTCGCCATCGGAGGTAACGAAGAGGCAGCGCGGCTGTCCGGCGTACCCGTAGTGGGTGCCAAAATCGGAGCTTATATGGCATCAGGCCTATTTGCGGCAGTAGCCGGCATTTGCCAGGCCGCCCAAGAACAGCAGGGCGATCCCCGCGCAGGCATCGGTTCCGAACTCACCGCTATAGCCATTGTAGTGATCGGTGGAACCAGCCTAATGGGTGGTCGAGGCGGAATGGGGCTCACCCTTCTTGGAATGCTGACTATTGGATACATGGAGAAGATACTGAGTCTTAACGCCGTTCCCGATGCCGGGCGATTAATGCTCACCGGGGTCATTATCGTCACGGCGGTCCTGGCACAGAGACGTCGCGAATAGAATTTAACGAAGGGAAATTAAACGCATGAGCGAAGGGAACCATTACTCGATTGGATTTGATTTCGGTACCGAATCGGTCCGCGTCATCGTTGCGAACATTGCCAATGGAACAGTTGTTGGGCACGCCGATGAAAAATACAGCCATGGCGTGATTGATCGTGAACTGCCTAATGGACCCAAGCTTCCATCCGATTACGCGCTTCAGCACCCGCAGGATTGGCTGATGAATTTAGCCCAGGCGTGTGATTCGGCGATGAAATCCGGAAAATGCAAAGCCGAAGAAATCGTGGGGATCGGGGTGGCCTTCACGAGTTGCACAATGTTGCCGACTATGGCCGATGGCACGCCGCTGTGTATGAGCCCTATTTTTTGCGATGTGCCGCAGGCATGGCCGAAACTCTGGAAACACCATGGCGCGAAGCGGCAGACTGATCGCATAAATGAGGTTGCCCGCCACCGCAGGGAAGATTGGCTTAGCCGCTACGGTGGCACGGTTGGTCTGGAATGGTTCTTCCCTAAGATTCTTGAGACGCTGGAGGAGTCACCGCAAGTCTATCGGGCGGCGGAGGTCTGGCTGGAAGCCGGCGATTGGCTGGTGTGGCAGCTGACCGATGGGCCATGGCCGCTCTGTCAGTGCCGCAACTTGGTACGTTCTACGTGTCAGGCTGGCTACAAGGGCTGCTGGAGCAAGCGCGACGGTTTCCCATCACGCAATTTTTTCAGTGCCGTCCATCCGCAACTCGCCGATGTGGTAGCAGAAAAAATGCCTGGGCGAATAATGGCACCCGGCCAGCGAGCCGGCGTGCTTTCCGCAAAAGCTTCGGAGTTATTGAATTTGCGACCTGGGATACCGGTTAGTACTGCGATCATCGACGCCCATGCCGGGCTTCCGGGTTCCGGCGTGTATGGAAACGATACGCTGGTGATGGTTATCGGCACCAGTTCCTGCCATATGCTCAATTCCGCTCACGAACGTCGCGTTCCAGGAATTGCCGGAGTTGTCGGAGATGGTATCCTACCCGGGAGCTTTGGTTATGAGACTGGTCAGGCCAGTGTCGGTGACGCATTGGCTTGGCTCGTGCGGGCACTTGGTTCTTCCCACCAGCGGATGAATGAGGCTGCGGCCGCGCTGCGACCGGGCTGCCGTGGTGTACTCGCGGTTGACTGGCTAAATGGTTGCCGTACTCCGCTTATGGATGGCTGGCTCAGCGGCGCGTTCGTTGGCATTTCCCTAACGACCCAGCCCGAACAAATGTATCGTGCTTTAATGGAGGCCACCGCGTTTGGCGTGCGATGGATTGTCGAGTCACTTAGGGAAAACGGCTTGGCCGTTAATAATTTCATTGCTGGCGGTGGCTTGCCCGTAAAATCCCCGCTTATGATGCAGATTTATGCCGATGTGCTCAAAGCCCGGATTACCCTTCCCGAAAGCGACCAGAGCGTTGCTTTGGGAGCCGCAATTCTCGGCTGCATCGCCGCAGGTGCCAAACTCACTGGCTATAAGAGTATTGCCGACGCCATCCGCGCCATGGCCCGCCAGCGTCTGGATGTGGCGTATGAGCCTGATGTCGCAAACGCCCAGCAATACGACAACCTTTACGCCCTTTACCGAAAAATGACCGATGCCAATGGCGTGATTGCGGGTGTTATGCATAGCCTGCGATCATTCACTTAATAACGCGAGGTCGAGATTAGAAATATCGCAGTTTTGCGAAAATTTACAGATTTCGCCGGATGAACGCGCACGGCGTGTCCCAAAAACACGCGACCTTTTCGGCGATTTTTCAGATATTTGGCAGAAAATTGCAAGAAGCCGCTGAAAATGAGGATTTCTTGTCCCGATATCACATTGTAGTAAAGGGAAACATCACTATGCCGCAGAAAAATCAGAATACGGACGGGCTGATCGATTCGCACCAGTTAACTTCTGTGCGTGCCAGGCAGATTGCTGATCGGCGGCGTTTTCTCGGTGGCGCAGCGGTGGCAGGTCTCACGGCAGCCGCCGGTCATTCCGGTTTCGCCCGAGCCACGGAACCGGCAAGCGGCAACGGCAACCAAGATTATCTGAATGTCCGCACTTTCGGGGCGCGCGGCAACGGCAAAGCCGATGATACCGCCGCCATCCAAAAGGCGCTGGATGCCGCTGGTAAACAGGGAGGAAATGTGGTTTTGCTGCCGCGCGGCGAATATCTGGTGCGTGGATCATTGCATGTGCCGAACGATGTTACACTGCAGGGTGTTTTTCGCGCACCAAACCGTGGCAATGTCGGTCACAACAAGGGCAGTTTGCTCCTGGCAACCGGAATGACCGGCGG
>JAJZJL010000071.1 GCA_021810145.1 Planctomycetota bacterium
GCCGTCATGAAGCGCAACGCTGAGTTACCGGTTGAGCGGGACCGCGCGGCGGGATATTCCACGCGCAGCTTCCGCCGATCCGCGAAATCCCGACCCGTCGGGATCATGAGAATCAAACGCCCAGCGTGTAATACCGCCGGAGTCATCAGGCACCCGAAACACGTCCACGCCCGGCCATAGATAAACCAGAACGCAACCGAGAGGATCAGGCCGGCCCAGAACGCAAAACAGATGTAGCAGTCAAGCGCGCCATGCAGCGGTACCGGAAGAAGTTTGCGGAGAATTTTTTCACGGAAAAATGCCCCCGGGCCGTTTTCCGGCCACACCACCAGAATCGTGAGTCCAATTGCCGAGAGCAGGTAAGCAAGGAGAAGCACAAATTCTCGCACACTTCATTTACTCCGCAGACAACTGGGTTACGGACGCAGCTAAGACAACCACTCGGCGGGAGTATAGTTTACCCCCCCCCCCCCGTGTGTCAAGGGAAATATCAAAATATTTTTTTTGACGCTCTTACACCTCCGATTATTTCGCCGAATTTACGCCGTTTCGGTTCATGCTCGGGGTGCGAAAGTTTTGCTCGATTGCTCCGCCGTCGGGGCGTGAATTCCCCCGTCCTATTTCCAGTGAATTATCAGGGCAGCTACGTGTCGAATCCGGCAGCAATAATCCGCGCACGCAGTGACGGGGTTCCATCGCGATGATTATCGAAACCGCTGGGAAAGCGTTTTCATCCGGGCGGTCGCAAGAATCGTTCGGATGCACCTGGGCATATGTTGAAATCAGCGCACTTTCACATATATCAAGGCGGACTGGAATGCCACGAGGTTGAGCAAGCGGAGTCCCCTATAAGTGCGTCACGCGCCCGGGCCGTAGATGGTGGAATCGGCGTCTGGCTTTCTTGACGTCTTGCACTTTTCCGCTGCTGTTTCCCTATTGCACATTTTTGTGATCGATAATCGCTGTTTCACGCTATACTGAAGCAGGATTTTTGGCGTATAGAAAAGGGGATGCGTAATGAATCTTACAAGAACCCCCTGGTACCGGTGTGTTCGTATTGTTGTGCTGGTGTTTAGCCTGTGTGCAGGCACAGCCGTTGCCGCAGGAAGTGCTTCGGCCGGGACAGGGCAGTTTCCCGATGTTGGCGGCATGGTGGCCAAGCCAGTTCCAACAGGGCAAGCGATTTCCGGAGCTGACAAGCCTGCTTTTTTGAACCTATCGGTAGAATCAGCAAACGCAATGCCGGCTGAACGCTCGGCATCCGCAGCGGCACACCGCACGGTGTACAATGGAGCCTCAGGCAGTAAGGTGGTGGTGCGTGGAAAATCAACTTTACATAACTGGTCGGTATTGAGCAGCACATTAAATGGAAAGATGATTGTCTCAGGATATTGGAGCGCAAGGCCCGGGCAGGCCGTCGGCATTGAGCTGTTGCATCTGAGCATTCCAGTGGCAACGCTGAAGGGCAGTGATGGCAGCGGCATGACACATACAATTATGCATGCGTTGCACCGCAAACAACATCCGTTGATCACATTTACGGTAACGCAAGCCAAGCTGCTGCGACGGCCGAAAACCCGGACCGGCAACTATCTATTTCGCGCCACCGGATTGCTGAAAATAAATGGGATCATGCGACGGCAAGCAATGACCTTGCGAATTCGTCCGATGGACCACGGCAGGTTGACCGTGCAAACGGTGGTGAAACTTAAGATGCGCGATTTTAATGTTACACCCCCTACCGCGATGTTCGGAATTATCCGCTCCAGCAATCATATCAGCGTCAGCGCCACCTGGCGGTTGGCCAAAGCTGTACGCAGCGGCAAATTGGCTCATCAATGAATATACCGCGCAGTGCCCTGCCGAATCTCCACAAAAACGCTATAATTCGGTCTGGTACATTGGAGTATAGAATCTCATGCAGGAAATTCCGATTGTTCGAGCCGATCAACCGGACGGACGCGAAAAACTTTCCCGGATTAAACAACGCTTATCCCTGGCCCCGATGCTGTTGTCAGGCCTTGAGGCGCAGGGCGAAAGCCTGACGCTTCAGGTGCAACGCATTATTGCTGATGTTCGTCGCCACGGAGATGACGCGCTGATTAAGTACACGCAGCGCTTTGATTATCCGGAATTTTCACTGCAGCAACTGCGGGTGCCGCAGCAGGCACTGGATGCCGCCTTGCAGGCTGTGGACGCCAAGTTCCTGGCGGCCCTGGATATTTCCATTGCCAATGTCCGCCGGTATCAACAGGCCATGCTTCCCGCCGCACCGCCGCCGATCCGGCCATCGGGAAGCCGCAGTGATGCGGCCACACTGGCGGTGCGCTATGAGCCGCTGCAGCGGGTGGGCGTTTATGTGCCCGGCGGCGCCGGTGCCTACCCCTCCACGGTGGTCATGACGGTGGTACCGGCACAGGTGGCGGGGGTTAAAAACATCTGTATCGCCAGCCCCATGCGTGGCGGCGCTGTGGCACCGACGGTCTTGGCGGTGGCGGCCCGGCTGGGCGTGCGCGAAGTGTATGCCATCGGCGGGCCGCAGGCCGTCGCTGGAATGGCGTTCGGAACCCGGAGCATCCCGAAAGTCGATAAAATTGTCGGCCCCGGCAACAGCTATGTACAAATGGCCAAAAAGGAACTTTTTGGCATTGTGGATATTGACAGCTTCGCCGGTCCAAGCGAGGTCATTGTTCTGGCCGATGATTCGGCGGATCCGCGCGTTGTGGCCGCCGAGTTGCTGGCGCAGGCGGAACATGCTCCGGGCAGTTGTCTGCTGATAACGGCAAGTCTGAATCTGGCGGAAAGGGTTCAACAGGAACTGCACGCGCAGTTGGCGGTATTACCGCGCCGTGACATGACCACCAAAGCTCTGGAATATGCCAGTGCGTTGATTGTTACAAAGAATATGGATGCGGCCATTGAACTGGTCAATGATTTTGCGCCGGAACACCTGCAGATTACCACGCGCGATGCCCAAGGCGATGCGGACAAAATCTGCCATGCCGGTGCGATATTTATCGGGGCCTATACGCCGGTGGCCGCGGGAGATTATCTCGCGGGTCCCTCGCATGTCTTGCCTACCTCCGGAACGGGGCGATTTTTCAGCGGGCTGTCAGCCGAGAGCTTCCGCAAGCGCATCAGCATTGTGCAGTTTGACGCGTGCGCCCTGCAGGCGGTCGGCGGTGCCATTTGTGATTTTGCCCGGACGGAGGGGTTTGACGCCCATGCCCGATCCGTTGAAGCACGGCTTACGGACAAAGGATCGGATCATGCCGTCAACTGACGCGGAACCCATTGGTTTGATTGCGGGCCAAGGCACGCTGCCAATTGCCGTGGCGCGCGGCCTGAAAGCGGCGGGACATCCGGTGATTTGCCTCGGGCTTTCCGGCCAGAGCCGGGAGGCGGAACTCGAGGAAATCTGTGATACGTTTTATCGGGTAGGCCTGATCCGATTAAATCAATGGATTCGCGTGCTGCGGCGGCAAGGTGCGCGGCGGACGGTAATGGTTGGGCGGGTGGCCAAGGAAAGAATGTATGATCGCTTTCACATGTTCCGATATATGCCGGATTGGCGTACCGCGCGGTTATGGCTGGTGCGGCTGCGGCATGACAAACGCAGTGACCGGTTGCTGCGCGCGGTGGCCGATGAACTGGCCAGTGGCGGAGTGGAAATAATGGATGCCCTACCGTATATCCCGGAATTATTGGCGTCATCGGGCGTTATGACACACTGCCAGCCCAATGCGGAAATGCTGGCGGACATGGATTTTGCCTGGCCCCTGTTGCGACAGGTCAACACGCTTTTAATAGGTCAAAGCGTGGCGTGCAAAGACCGGGAAATCATTGCCGTGGAAGCAGTGGAAGGCACAGACCGCATGATTGAACGCGCCGGGACGTTATGCAAGCGTGGTGGCTGGGTGCTGTGCAAGGCCAGTAATCCAAATCAGGATATGCGATTCGACGTACCGACCATTGGGCCGGCGACCATTGAGCGGCTCAAACAGCAGGGTGCCGCCGCGGTAGTGCTGGAAGCCGGCCGAACCATTATGCTCGATAAACCGGACTTGCTGAAACTGGCCGATAAACTTGGTATTGTGGTCATGGGGCGGCAGTGAGTGGCCGTTAATTAAACAAAAATCCATAAAACCGACGATTTTCGCGTGGCTTCGGCCATTTACACGTTTTTTGATGATGTTTTATTGGGCGTCGTTTGACATATAGACGTTCATGATTACTATCATCATTAAGAAACCGCGTGTTATATTTGCGGTGAAAATCATGAGCGAACGGGAAAAATTCGGAATAGAAGAACTCGCAGTCGTGCTGAGTCATTATGATATTGGTGTTATAAGCACCGTCAAAGAGTACGCCCGCGGGTCACGAAAAGCCCCAAAACTGCTGATCCGATCGGAAAAAGGCGACTACCTGCTCAAGCGCCGGGCGCGGGGCAAGGACGATCCGTTTAAGGTGGCGTTTTGCCATGCCATTCAGTTGTATCTGGCGGAAAAACAGTTTCCGCTGCCGCACCTGATCGGCACGAAGCGCGATAACAATTCAATGCTGCAACTTTCCAGCACAATCTACGAACTTTTCGAATATATTCGCGGCACAGGATATGACAACTCCCCTGAAGCCACGCAGGATTCGGGGCGGATTCTGGCACTTTACCACAAGCTCCTGCGTAATTATACGCCGGAATATGAACCGCCCACGGGCAGTTACCACAATTCCCGGCATATCGGCAGCAGTATTGACCAGATCCCCGACACGATCAGCCGCAACAAACTGCCGCATGGTGACTCACGTATGGTTACCGATACGCTGGAAATATTGCGAACCGCCTATGTTGAAGCGGCCGCAAAGGTCAATGAAATCGGGCTGATGGACTGGCCACTGCAGATTGTCCATTGCGATTGGCATCCGGGAAACATGCTGTTTCGCAACCAGAAAGTGGTCGCGGTTATTGATTACGATTCGGCCCGGCTGCAACAGCGCATTGTTGATCTGGCCAACGGCGTGCTGCAATTTTCGATTATTGGCGGCGGCGATGACCCCTCGACGTGGCCGGATCATGTCGATGAACGCCGATTTGAACGTTTTATGCACGGATATGATTCCGTTGATATGATAAGTGTAGCGGAATTGCAGACGGTACCCTGGCTGATGGTAGAGGCAATGGTCGCCGAAAGCGCGTTTCATATTGCCGCGACAGGGTCATTTGGACGTATCGAGGGATTCGGATTCTTGAAAATGATAGAGAGGAAAGTAAAATGGGTGCAGGAACATGCAGACCGACTGATGAAATTAATTCACAGTTGACGGCGTATTCCCCTTCGGCTTTCAGCCGGGGCAACTGTTCTTGCTTCGGACCTGGGCCGAAAAGTTCCGCGTTCATGGACGAACCTCGATTGAATGTGGAACCCGATAATTCGTGGTTTCGTAGCGCCAATCTTACGGATGGGAGAGATCGCTATATGTTGTTTGATCCAACCAACTCCGGCTGTTGCCGGAATGGTGGTTGAATAAATGTTTTTCCGCGGATCTACGCGGACAAAGAAAAGGAGCGTGCTATGAATGTGCTGATTCCTCAAACGGACCTGGGCGGAAATTACGCGTTAATCTGTGATCGCCTGAAGCAGGTTCGCACGCAGGTTTGTGGCCGCCGGGGCCAATCGCGCTTTGCCTTTTTACTCGGGCTATCGCCATCCACCTACAACTATTATGAAAAAGGGCGCGTACCACCGGTGGAAGTACTGGATTTGGCGGCCAAAATATCCGGTGCCCCCCTGCTGTGGCTGATCCGCGGCGAACCGGCGGATTTCAATATTACCACACTGAATTTTATCGTCGGCGAATTGCCGGAAAAGCCGCCCGCCAAAGAAAAAGTTGATCCTGTATAAGCCCAGAGATTCCCTGGCCCCCAACCACACGGGCCTCGTTGGACGGAAAACTGGAGCGGCAGCGGCGGAGAGCACTTTAGTCTTCCAACAGCAAAAAAGTCGTCTTCGACCAATCTTCTTTTCCGTAAACATATTCCATAAATCGGGGGAGAAATGACTATAATCAGGCGGGGATTCATTGCCCCGCGTGTTGACAAAGGGATTTCATGCATAATTGTTGGAATATGAGAGCTGCCCGATTACTGAGCATCGCTACGCTTTTGTTTATGTTATCACTTCTCGCATGGGGCTTGCCATCGCTGCGCTCGCAGGTTGTTGGGTTTGGCTTTCCATCACCCGCTGTAGTGCGGGCCACGCTTCACGCGCGGCCGAATAAGCTTACAGCGCCGGGTAAAGGCGTGCTGCGCATGCTCTGCACGGTCATTCCCGGCTATCACCTGCAAAGCCATCATCCGCTGGACAAATTTCTTGTTCCGGCGGACGTTACCGTTGCTCCGGTGCGAGGATTTGCGTTTGGGAAAATTGTATTTCCAAAAGCCAGACTCATTCCCGCATCAGCGCAAATTACCAGTGCGGGAAAACTTTCCGTGTATGAGGGGCAATTTGTCATTGAGATTGCATACACAGTTTCAAGGGAAGCCAGGAGCGGCGTTAACACCATCCATGCGGCATTTACCTATCAAGCCTGCAATGCTGAATCGTGCCTGCCGCCGCAAACACTGAAACTCTCCACATCAATAACCGTGTCGGGTGGGCAGTTGGCGGCCGGCACCGCAACATCCGCGACGAATCTCGGCACGCATGGCACGGCCCCGGCTGTGATCCCCGGCAAAGCGGGAAGCCCACGCGGCGATGTCCAACAAACGCTTGCGGCCATCCGAAAGCTGCACTACGAAATTAAAACAGTGCATGAGCCGATTTGGCGGCTGATCCTGTTCGCCTTACTTGGCGGATTGATTTTAAATATCATGCCCTGTGTACTGCCGGTGATTCCATTAAAAGTTCTGGCCATGGTTCAACAAGCCCACGGCTCGCGAAAAATGGCGGTGCTCCACGCGCTGGTTTTTTCGGCCGGGATTATTTCATTATTTTTTATCCTTGCTGTGCTCATGGGAGTTTATCGTGCCGTAACCGGGCAAACATTGACCTACGGCATGCAATATCAACATCCGGCATTTCTAATTGCGATAGCCTTAATCGTGCTGGCTCTGGCATTGTCCATGCTGGGTGTGTGGACCATTCAACCGCCCAATGCGCTCTATGCCGTTGACACCAATCGGGGCGGCCTGGCGGGCGCATTTGGCATGGGGATGCTGGCGACGCTACTGGCCACACCCTGCAGCGCGCCATTTCTGGGCGTAATGCTCACTTGGGCGCTGGTTCAACCAACGGCCATTATCGTATTGTTTTTTGTGCTTATTGGCGTGGGAATGGCCTGGCCTTATGTGCTCTTGGCGGCATTTCCGGCATGGCTTAGTCATGTACCGCGGGCCGGGCGCTGGTCGGAAATTGTCAAAGAAGCGCTCGGACTGGTGATGGTGGCGGTGGCGGTTTACTTGCTATTAAGCACCGAGAATCAATCGCAGATAACCGCAGGCTTCGTGCTGGCGATGATCCTGGCGATGGTGTGCTGGGGCTGGGGCAGATTACCGGACATTAACATGACAGCAATGAGAATCTGGGGAATTCGGCTGGGTTTTGTCGCAGGCGGCGTGGTGGCGGGCGGTTTATATCTGATCTGGTCGGGTGGAATCCAAGCTGAAAAAAGCGCCACGGTGGTGCGTTCCCAGCGTGGAACACCGGGCACGTTTGCAGTTAATCACTGGCAGGACTTTAACTGGAGTGCGATGAATGCAGCTTTACGAGCCGGACATCCCGTGGTCGTTGATTTTACCGCCCCCTGGTGCATTAATTGCCGATTTGTAAAAGCGACGGTGCTTGATGCCCAACCGGTACGCCAGAAATTCGCGATTACCAAAGCGGTGCTATTCAGTGCGGATATTGATCAGACCATACCCAAAGCCTTCTGGCTCAAGCTCGGTGGGCGGGCGATACCCTATCTGGCGATTTTATCCCCCAGACATCCGGCTTCGCCCGCAATTTTGCGCGATATTTACACGCAGCAGAATGTAATGGATGATATTGCAGCAGCGGTGCGGTAAGTCGGCCGAAGAAAGTTGAATCCTTTGTCAACTTGATTCGTCAGGCACACAGGATGGTACGGTTGACAGCCAGCGGTCCAATGCTCACGGCAGTTGCAGAAAGGCGGAGCCTGAAATTGAAATACTTGCGAATCGGGATTGTCTTTTTCTTAGCATTGCTTGCAGCGGGGACGACAAAAAGCCGGGCCGATACTCTGGGCACCGGTTGGAAATACCGGCGTTCGTTGCGTGCCAATTTATTTCCAACCTCAGCGCCGGGAAAAAATATCGCCTGGGCGCAATTCTATACCAATAGTGCGCGCCTGCCGGATGGCCGGGATTTGCGTGTAACAACCGCCACGGGAACCATATTGCCCATGCGGCTGCTTCGCATTTCCAAACATGACGATCTGGTGCGTCTGGCATTTCAGGAGCCGGCAGCCGGGGAATATTTTGTATGGTGGGGCAACGAGCATCCGGGGACAGCAGCACCGAAGTTAAAAATAGAACGGGGGATATTTCTGCGGGTGTATCCGCTGGTGCAAGGCCCACGCCGCACTTGGCGGCAGATGATGCAACGCTTCAATCAGGCCCGCCCCTTTGCCTGCATGTTTGTGCCGGAAATGTTCATGGGCTATGACCCCACCGGTTGGAATCGGCAGGATATGATGCTGTATCGGGCCGACCTGCACATTACCAGCGCCGGCAATTACACTTTCGCGTTTGATGTTGCGGATGTGGGATTTTTGAATCTCAACGGAAAAAATCTGCTGACCAAAACCCGGCCCGGCGGCATGATGGGACGCGTGCGTTATAAACGGACAATTTATCTGAGACCGGGATGGTATCCCATGACTGTCGGCGAATTGCACTTGTGGTGGCTGGCGGGAATCTCCGTTGATTGGAAGCCACCCGGATCCGCGCAATACGCGCCGATTCCTGCGGCCGCATTTGCGCCGGCAAATCAGGCGGTCGTCGGCCGTCTGCAAAAGCTCGGCGGCGGCTATACAGCCGACTTTTCCATCAAACCGCAATCACAATTATTTGTTCCGCCGGACAATTATATGCAGCGTTATACATTCTCCGCACTCGTACCGTCCACGTTTGCGCCACAGGTCAACTGGCGATTTTCCGATGGGCAAACCGCGCATGGCCTGCAAGTGGACCATGAGTTTTTAGCACCCGGCATTTATACGGTTACGATGACTGTGCATCAGGCGGGAAACACCTTTACCGCCCGACGCAGACTGCTGGTTCGTACGGAAATGTTTTCAAAATTTCCGTATCCACCGGTGGACCCGGCGGGCGTGGTGGCGGACATTATTGACAATTACAACCTGAAAACACTTTCCGGCAGGCAACTTTACCGCGGCGTGATGTTTTATCATCATTATAAGAATCTTCGCGGATTGCGGCCTTGGGGGCTGGCATGGGCGCTTTCAACCGATGCGCAAAATCCGGTATCTGTGGTCCGCACCGCAGACATGCTGGTGCGCCGGGAACTGGAAAAAGACAATTTCCAGCAGGCGGGAAATATTTACCTGCTGGCATCGCGCAAGCATATCGACACCATTACGCAGGCCCATTTGCTGCTGCATTATGCGGTAACAGCGTGTAATTACTCTGGAAAAGCTCCTGAGGTTCTGCAGGAACTGCAAAACTGGAAAGCCGATCATGGGCATTTATCCAAACCGGCCGCACACGATTTAAACACCGCCCTGGCCTACGCCTCCGTTGCCAACGGTCATGGTGCGGCCGCCAGCAAATATGTTGCC
This sequence comes from Planctomycetota bacterium, assembly GCA_021810145.1. GTDB lineage: Bacteria > Planctomycetota > Phycisphaerae > WQYP01 > WQYP01 > JAMDCX01. Next base: position 9,817 of record JAJZJL010000071.1, read on the forward strand.
GATGCCGGAGATTTAACAGCGATGGCCTACAGCGCGCAGGAGATTCGCCAGGGTGTGCTGGCCCGGAACGTGGAAAGTTATATTGACAGCCATCATTATCGAACTGCGGATCATTTACTGGATCAGTGGGAGTTACAGTTTCCGCGTGCCATTATCAAAGGGTATACAAGGCTGCTGCGAGTGAAGCTCATGACGGCACAGCAGCATTTTATCAATGCGGCGCACATTGCGGTCCAATATGTTAACAGTGAACCAAAATCATTTTATGCGGCAAAATTACTTTACCTGGCCAGTGCGGCATATCGAAGCGCGGGCAAGACCAATCGCGCTGAACTTCTTCTGGCGCGGTTAAAGCAGGATTATCCCGAATCCCCTTATGCGTATAAGCATTGAGGGTTTATTGCCCCTTGAAAAATTGCAGATCGGCGTGACGCGGATACATTTTCCGGACAAATCGGAAGGCCACATAGGGACTTACCCCGTCGCAGAGTATTTTCTTGTAAAACAACTGGCTGACCAATGCGGCATCAGCCCAACGGATTTCCCGACGCGGGCTGATAAACGCCGCCGCCCCGGTACCCCGCACAAAGGCCTCGCCGAATGTTTCATTACCCGTTAAGCAGCTTGAGGAAAAGACTATTTTCCCGGAAAGATCTCCGGCCAGGGTAATGAGTTCATCGATGTCCACATCTTCCAACTGTAAGACCAGCTTGCGTTTGAGTCCGTGCATGGAAAAATGAATGTGCCGGCTGCTGGACATCCGGGCCAGTTTAAAAAAATGGCCGAGTTCCAATTTTGTCCGGATGAAGGAATACAGGGGTTTAGCACCGATCATGCGAAGAAATTCGCCCAACAAACGCCCCTCTGACCAGTGTTTCTCCGTGGGCTTTCGGGACACCGATTCGATAACGACGATTTTATTAGAGGGCTGCAAGCGACGCGCCGGCATTCGGCCGGTTTCACCATCCACATATGTAAAATAGGCGGTGCCGTTGGAAAGAAACGTGATGCGTGCGGGAAAGAGCCGCTCATTCTGCCAAGGTGCATATATGCGATCGCCAATATGGTATGGATTAACAGCCACCAGGAACCTCCAAACACAACGGTGTATTATACCCGATGCGCCAAGGGGTAGCGGCGTAGCCGAAGGGCTTATTGCAACAAATTGATTATTGGACCCGGATTTTTCCAAGCCCCCTTGGAATAGAGCCTGGCTTTATAAGATCGAAACAATATTTTCGCGTTTACGATGCATCCGGACGCTGCGGCTTGACTACTTTCCATGCCAAACCACACGCACGCATCAACAGAATTGTAATATAGGTGACGTCAATTTCATACCACCGCATGCCGTGGGCGGCTGAGCGCTGTTGGGCATGGTGGTTGTTGTGCCAGCCCTCCCCAAAGGACATCAGCGCCACCCACCAGTTGTTCCGGGAGTCATCCTTGGTTTCAAAATTACGGTAACCCCATGTGTGAGCGGCCGAATTAACAAACCATGTTGCATGGTACATGACTACCACACGGGCGCAAACGCCCCAGAGAACCCATGAAATGCCCCCCATGGCTGTGCCCAGCCACATCCAGCCGGCCCCGAATAAAATGGCCGCAAGGAAAAACTGCGGCACATACCAGTACCGATCAATAAAGCATAACACCGGGTCGCGCTGGATATCTTTGGTAAGCTTTTCCGGATCGTCTCCAATGCGGGAAGAATGAATAATCCAAAGCAGATGAGACCAGGAAAAGCCATCCCGTGGAGAATGTGGATCGCCGGGTTCATCGGATTCTGTATGATGCAGACGGTGCGTGCCAACCCATTGAATCGGGCCGCCCTGCCATGAGAGGCAGGCAAAAATGGTCAGAATATATTCAATGGGTTTATAGGTAACAAAGCTGCGGTGGGTAAGCAGGCGATGATAGCCCAGCGTTACGCCCAGTCCACCGGCAATCCAAGCCATGGCAAAGAATACCACGATTGAGGAAACGTGAACAAACATCGGCAAAAAGGCCACAAGCGTTAATACATGAAGAATAGCGAAAACGATGGAGTAAAACCATTGGAAATGCACGGTTCGTCCATCACGAAGTTCGCGATGGAGAAGCTTTGTGTTTGCTGCCATATGTTGCCTCATGTTGGTAATCTGCTGCAATATGGTATAAACAAACACCAACACTATTGCAGCGGGTACAAACTCCCAAGAACCTCATTATAGCATACCGCGGAACAAAAAGTGCACAACTCTTTTTGCGTGCGGCTCCGGTGGATGTTACGGCACTGTTTCCGTTGCAAACCATTGCAATAGTCAACATGACATATAATGCGGCAACTTGACGTTGTCCGGATCGTTCCGGTCCATTTATCCCAAAACTCCAATACCAGGTTATTCATTCATTTATTTATTTACACTGCCGCTGGCAATTGAAAAGCGATGAAATGGATTGCGAACTGGTGAATATTCCGCTGAGGTGAATCGCTGCTGAAGACACATGCTTAAAACAAAGTGACGTGATTTCGTGGTCTGGAGCGGATGTGGACGGCATCAAGGGGAATTACCGCCAAGAGGTTGCCTCGAAATAACTTGGGCGACTCTGAATGCTCGCCAAGTCTGGGCAATGATCATCTTCGGCAAAGCATCGTTGAAACGCCCGATGGCATTCAAGGCGTAATGCATCGGCAGCCTGTTGGTGAAACCGGGGCATATTAACCATTGAATCTGCATTACCCGCGAAACCCGTTATTTTCTATCTGCTCACCGATGGCGCGGACTCTGGCGATAGGATTATTTGCCGTCCAGCCGACCACTTTCATACACCCGCCGCCGACCGCATTTAAATCTCTATGATTGCAGAGGAATAATTTCCAATAGAGCTTAAGAAGATGATGAAAAATGATAACGTTGTGCCGATATTTGATATTGTGGTTCATACAGATAACATTATCATAGCATCATGCGGACAGTCGGCCTGATCATTGAATCCTCACGTGCGTATGGGCGAGGGCTGCTGCATGGCATAGCCCGATTTGCGCGAACTCATAATAATTGGTCGATTGTCTACCGTGAAAGCATGCTGGCAGATTCCATTGCGGCGGTCTTAGCAAAAAGGTCGTGCAACGGAGTTCTGGCGCGAATCGATACGGTTCAGCAGCGGAATTCACTTTTGAGATTAAAAATTCCAGTGGTGGATTTACGTGGACGGTGGGTTACGCCGCAGTTTCCGCAACTGATCTGCGATCAAAAAGCGGTTGCGGAGCTTGCGGCGCAGCACTTGATTTCCCGGGGATACCGCCGCTTCGCCTTTTGCGGTTTCGCCGGAGCGGATTATTCGCAGCACCGCATGCGCCATTTTTCGCTAGCGCTGCGCAACGCTGGTTATGAGCTGAGCATTTATGAAACTCCTGCGGCACCCCATCGCGCCGACACCAATATAAACGAAAATCGTGCCATGGCTTACGAAGCGGAGATGTCCGACTGGCTGCGAAAATTGCCGCCGCAAACCGGCATTATGGCATGCAATGATGTATGCGGCCGACTGGTTCTGAATCTCTGTCATAAACTTCATATCGATGTGCCCAATCAGGTCGCGGTTATCGGGGTGGATAACGATGAGTTGCTGTGCGACTTGGCAGAACCGGCGATGAGCAGTATCAGTCTTCCCACCGAGCGCATTGGCTTTCAGGCGGCCGAATTGCTGGCGGGCATGATGGATGGAAAAAAGCATGCTCAGCAACAGATGCTGATGCCGCCAATTGACGTTATCGTGCGACGCAGCACAGATTTTACGGTGGTGGAAGATCCGTATGTGGCGACGGCAATGGCCTATATAAGGGAGAAAGCCTGTTCGCGAATCAACGTGGATCGTATTCTGGATTATTTAGCATCCAAGAACATGCTGATATCGCGCAGCACACTGGATCGGCGGTTCCAGCATGCGTTAAATTGTTTCCCAAAAGATCAGATTCTGGAGTTTCGGATGCGCGCGGTGCGGCAACTGCTGTTGGATACCACCTATTCGATTGAACGGATAGCCGAAATGGTGGGCATATCCCGCGCATCGCAACTGGCGGCGCAGTTTAAACGCTACACCGGTCAAACGCCCGGCGAATATCGCGCTAATACGATCATGGAGCCGCCCCGGGTGAGAACGGTGCGCCGATAATCCGATCTCCAAGTGATATGGAGTAATAAAAATCATGCCGCGATTGAAAACCGATAGATGGATCATACTATGCACTGTGATAATAAGTTTGCTCATTGATAATATCTCAGCACAAGCAGGTTCGCCGGTATCCAGTGCCCAAGTGAAAAACGCCATTAGACGTGGAGTCCATTATCTGCAGGATGGGCAACGAGTCGGCAGATTATCGGGCTGAAGGACACAATCCGGTAGACTGCCAGGGCAGAACATCTTCCCTACGGTGAAAAAGCGTCTGGCGAAAACGGTAACCGAACTCGGCAGAATAGAGAATTGCATGGACAGATGCTCCGATTTCCACTGAAGCGCTAAAGGAGATCCTATTTTGGCAAAAGCATTAACGTTATCACGTTTTGTACGCACGACAATTACTATGGTGGCTATGACAATTGCCATGTCCAATTTCGGTGCCAATGCATTCGCAAAGCAGACATTCTATGTATCCAAAGCCGGTTCCGATCAGAATCTCGGAACCAGTGAGACTGCTCCACTTCGTACATTTGCAGCGGCTGCAAAAAAAATGCGGGCCGGGGATTATTGCTTGGTTATGGCCGGCGTATACCACCAGACGCTTAAGATGTTTCATTCCGGCCGACCAGGCAAACCGATTACGTTTGAGCCATACCGCCAGGGACATGTGGTAATTGATGCGGCGAATCAGTTGACACATTGGCAACTATACAAAGGGAATATTTACAGCGCATCAATGTTATGGAATTTAGGCTTGGGGATGAATCAAGTATTGCTCGACGGGAAGTTAATCATGGAAGCCCGCTATCCCGAAGAGACAAACACCAATCCGTTTAGCCCCGGCATAGCCCGTGTGGTTGTGTTGCAAAACCCGGTTAAGCCGTACACTCCATTTTCTACTATCCACATATTACGTTCGAAGCAATTTGCCAATATGCCTACTGATTACTTTCGCGGTGCGGTTTTTGTGGGGCAAGTGGGCGTGGCTTGGAGCACCCAAGGTGGACTGGTAACACATTCATCCCGTCAGGGATGGCTTAGATTAAATCAAGTGACCAAAACGTGGTGGTTTGGCGGCCATGGACACGGCTATCTCACGGGTCTGCTGCGCTTTTTACGCACACCCGATCACTGGGAGTACAAGAACGGGCGACTATACGTCGAGCTACCGCCTGGCCAAACGCCAGATAGCCATCAGATTCAAGCCCGTCGCCGCGCGTGGTGTATTAATTTCAATTCTCAATCATGGATCATCGTTCGAGACTTTGATCTAGTGGCAGGAGCGGTCAAAATGAGCTGTAATCACTGTACGCTTGAACATTGCAGAGGCCGATATATGGGTAACTTCACCTACATGCCAAACGGCGCACCAAATGGTGCCATTGGCGCGTCCTCCGGTGACTGCGGCATTGCCATAAAGGGTAATGACAATACTATAAAGCATTGCCGTCTGGCTTGGTCCGCAGGAAGCGGTATTGTGCTGGACGGCCGACAGAATCGTATCAAACGCAATATTATTCGCGATATGGATTACAGCGGAACCTACGATTGCTGCCTGAATATCCTGCGAGGTGGCGACAATCTTATAAGCTTTAATACCATGTCCAACGCCGGCCGGGATGTCCTCCAGATACACGATCCAGACGCCGACAAAATTGAATTCAACGACCTCTCGCGTGCAGGCTTGCTTTGCAAGGACCTCGGAATCATTTACACGTACGGAACCAATGGCCGTGGAACACGTATTGCTTATAACTGGATTCATAATAACTTAGCCACTGGCCATAACCACCCGGGTGTGTACTTGGATAACGGATGCAGCAACTTTATTGTGGACCACAATGTGATCTGGGATTTTGGCAAGGACGCGGGAGTGCGCGTCAATGGACCGTGTAGTGGCAATCGAATTATTAACAATACCCTTTTCAACTGCCTGCCGGTGGGGGCGCGGGAGTATACCAACCCCTCCAGTAAATGGCAGATCGGCTGGCCGCGCGGTGTGCATTATGAGGCAACTAACAATCTATATCTTGGATTGAACCCGGACACTGAATTGGTCGATCCGGCTCACGATAATTTCCGCCTTAAACCCGGCGCTGCAGCAACTGGAGCGGGGAAAGTGGTACCCGGCATCAGCCCCGGCATTGATAATCGCGCGCCGGACTTGGGGGCGTACACAACTGGCGGAACATATTGGATTCCCGGGGCAACCGGGCACCGTTAAACGCCTGCCGTGCAGATCCCCTTTTTCTGCTACTGACATCCGAGAATCTTAATTTAGCGGATTCCGGTAGCTTTGGAGCACGCTTGGGTTGCGGACCGGTTTGATGAAATTTCATAATCATTTGCCGTTTTTTAGTATTGCATGACCTGATGTGACGGAATATCTTTAACAGGAGAATGCCACTGTGCAGCATGGCGAATCTGATGTCGTTTGCCCTATTCATGATCCGGCACAAGCCGGTTTCGGCGGCGGTTAGATGTAAATGTCCGTACTGTTTTGGACTGATTAAATGGAAAGCAACGTTGCAGAGACGGTATCGATGGTTCTGTGTTTCATGATGATATTAATTTTCAGGAAATGGAATTAAGCTATGCAGAGACGACGACTCATTAAGCTTGGAGCCGGTGCCGCTGTGGCTTCGGTGTTGGCCCGCTTAAAGCCTGTTGTCGGGGCTGTTGCAACATTCGCCGATCGGGAAAAGATGTCTGCGAAGGCAAAGGGCGATGCATATTTTAATCCTGAACTCCCCATGGACTCCCGCATCGCAAATTTAATTGCTCAACTGAATACCAGGGAAAAAATCTCCTTTTTGTATTTTTTAAATTCCGGAATCCCGCGGCTGGACATCCCACAATTTCTGCTGGGCAATGAGGCCTTGCATGGACTGGTCCGCCCCGGCAAAAATACCGTCTTTCCAGAAGCTATCGGCTTAGGCGCGACATTCCATCCCACCCTGATTCATCGTATGACCACCGCTATATCAGATGAAGCCCGGGCCCGATGGAATACCGGCGCATCGGATATACACACTTCCCGGAGCAAGCTTTTTACCTGGCCCACCACCGCCAAGGAACGCAGAAGGCACGTAGCGTTTATTCACCAGCTCAATGAAACGCTGATTCTGTTTGGTCCGGTGGTGAATATGGCGCGCGACCCGCGTTGGGGCCGTACGCAGGAAACATACGGAGAAGACCCGCACCTGACTTCGCAACTGGGAGTGGCATACGTCAAGGGCCTGCAAGGGGATGATCCACAATATTTCAAAACAATCGCCACGTTAAAACATTTCGCCGGCTACAATGTTGAGACGAATCGGTTCGCCTTCAACGCTATTGCATCAAATCGATATTGGCATGAGTACGAATTCGTACCCTATCGGGCCTGTGTAACTCAAGCCAACGTACAATCCGTCATGGGGGCTTACAATGCCATCAACGGTGTACCCTGCTGCTGCAACAAGTGGTTGTTGACCGATCAGTTGCGGAACCTGTGGCACTTCGACGGCTTTGTAATCTCGGATGCGGGAGCGGTATCGCATATCTGCGGTGCGCATCATTATGTTAAGACCCCGGCCGAAGCGGCAGCCGCAGCGCTGAACGCCGGTCTGGACATGGAACTCGGCTGGTGGTCGAAATATCCCAATCTCTTTAATGATTTTCTTCCGGAAGCACTGGAAAAGAAACTGGTCACGATGGCTACAATCGACTGCGCCTTAACGCGAGTATTCCGCGCTCGATTTCGTTTGGGCATGTTTGATCCACCGGATCGCGTGCCTTACGCCAAAATTCAAGCTTCGGTCATCGGTTGTCGCAAACATATTGATTTGGCACGTGAAATAGCTCGCGAGTCGATCGTACTGATGCAAAACAATCCGACACGTGATACGGGGCCGCTATTGCCGTTGAATTTTGAGGCAATTCACCGGATTGCGGTTGTCGGAAATTCAGCCGGCAGAGCCGAATTCGGCGATTATTCCGGCGTATCGACTATCCGACCGGTAACATTAATTCGCGCACTGAAAGAGCGCATCAGCAAATCCAGGCATAAACCGGAAATGCGCTGGATAAAGTCCCAGGCCGCGCACAAGCCGATAGTGTTAAGCGTTCAGGATATTGATTTTATCAAAAGCGCCCAAGCGGTCTTTGTGTGCGTGACAAGTCCCTACGCGTGGGAAGGCCATGACCAGACGCATCTGGAACTCGATGCCGACCAGGAAGCGCTGGTCAGGAATATCCACGCTGTAAATCCCATGGTCATTGTCATTCTTTACACGGGCACGGCTGTCGCGATACCGTGGATCAAGAAGCATGTGCCAGCGATTGTCAATGCTTGGTATCCGGGGGAACAGGGTGGAAACGCCGTTGCGGATGTTTTATTTGGAGATTACAACCCGGCCGGAAGACTGCCTTTAACTTATTATGCGGCAACCGACGACCTTCCTCCGATGGATCAATATGACTTATTTAAGGGTCGCGGGCGGACATACATGTATTTTAAGGGAGATGTTTTGTATCCATTTGGCCACGGACTTTCTTATACCACATTCACCTACTCCAAATTGCGACTCTCAGGCAGAACATTTGAGGGGCATGAACGTTTGATTCCACATATTCTGACAGTTCAGGCCGATGTTACCAACAGCGGAGATCGCGATGGCGATGAGGTCGTCCAAGTTTATATTCATCAGTTGGTTTCACCATTTCCACAGCCTGTCAAACAACTCAAGGCCTTTTCGCGGATACATATTGCAAAAGGCAAGACTCAAACGGTTGAATTCAACCTGCCGCTGCGTGACTGGGCTTTATGGGACGGCTCGCGCAATGAACTTCGTGTGTTTCCCGGTGAGTATGATGTTCTTGTTGGGGCCAGCGCAATGGATATCCGATTGAATTCGCGTGTGAAGATCAGCAACGAGTAATTTGCAGGAACTTAGGTTATGCGTCAAAAGCAATACATCGTAATGGCTATTTTAACCGTCCTATTTACAGCCGGGGGCTTGTTCGCCATGCCCAAGCCGGCCAAAGCGAACGCCTCGCATAAGGACACTGCGGATATGAGGTGGTGGAAACACGACCGCTTTGGCATGTTTGTTCATTGGGGCCTGTACAGCGTGGCGGCAGGTTACTGGAATGGAAAACCCATCAGCGGACAAAGCGCGATGGTCGAATCCACCGCCCATGTTCCGCGCGCCCAATGGGCAAAATTGGCCGGTCAATTTGATCCTATTGAATTCAATGCCACCAAATGGGTGAAGTTGGCCAAAGCGGCGGGGATGAAGTATCTGGTATTTACCTGCAAACATCATGGCGGGTTCAGCATGTTTCGAACCAGTGCGACTCCATATAATATTGTGGATGCCACACCCTGGCATAAAGATCCATGCGCTTTGCTGGCCAAAGCCTGCAGAGAGCAAGGCATCCGGTTCTGCGCGTATTATTCAATCATGGACTGGCATACGCCTTACCAGACAACTTTAGATTATAACCCTTTGCATCCAACTTATACATTTCAAAATATGATTTTCGTTCCCGGTGGCGCAAAACACTACATTCATTACATGGAAAAGCAACTGCGGGAAATCATCACACAATATCATCCATCATTACTCTGGTTCGATGACCCTACAGTCCGGCCGTGGAAGCGCCAGTACGCAAAAGATGTCTTTGATTTTGTGCGTCATCTGGATCCGGCAATCATACTGGATAATCGCCTTGATAAGTACCTGCCCTTCAAGGGCTACGGCGATTATCAGACTCCGGAGGGATACATTCCCGCGCAGGGGCTTCCCGGCGCATGGGAAACGTGTATGACCATTACGGACACATGGGGATACAAACGTCAGCGGGCGGATAACCGTTGCAAATCTGTTCGCACTCTGGTCCGCGGTTTGATCAAATGTGCCAGTGGCGGGGGAAACTTTCTGCTGGATGTCGGCCCGAACGCCAAAGGGGTCATACCCCAACCCCAGGTGAATCGACTGCTGGCCATCGGCAAGTGGCTTAAGGTTAACGGCCAGGCCATCTATGGCACGCATCGCTCCCCCTTTAAAACGGTATTACCCTTCGGCTACGCCACAACGAAGCCGGGATTGATCTATCTGGAAGTGACGCACTGGCCACGGAACGGCAAGTTATTGGTTCCCATGCACAACCGGATTGAGCGAGCGTACCTGCTGACAGATCCGGCAAAGGAACTGATGACATCCATATCGAAGAAAGGGCAGATAGTCCATGTACCAACGCCGATGCCGGACCCGATCGCCGAAGTGGTTGTATTGAAAATACACAGCCAAGCGGTCCCGGCAGGCCGATAAGGGAGGTACTGCGTTATGCGAAGGATAAAACCATCCAAAAAATGCCGAGGCGATTCGACCGTGAGCCGGTCATCGGAGAAACAACGCGGGAAGCCGCAGAATGGCGCATTGCGCCCGAACATCCTGTTTATAATCGCTGATGATCTTAACTATCGCACCATTCATGCGTTGAATAATCCGGAAATTCATACCCCGAATCTGGATCGCCTTGTAGCTCAAGGCACAACATTTACGCACTGTTTCCATCAGGGATCATGGAGTTCAGCGGTATGCATCGCCAGCCGCACCATGCTGTATACCGGTTATACAACATTCAAAGCCAGGCAATATGCGGAAACCGCTCCGCTATGGGTGGAAACACTGACCAAGGCCGGCTATGACACCCATATTGTGGGCAAATGGCATTTATCCAGACATAATCTGAAAAGATCCTTTGCAACGACCGGGCCAATCGGTCCGCCGGGCATGTTCGTGTCCACGACGTCAAGCCGTGAAGCGTACAACCGTCCGGCACCAGGTAACACCTGGCAACCGTGGGATAAAAGCAGAAAAGGCCACTGGGTTCCTGCCCCGGACTGGATGACCAAGAATACCTCGGGCAAAGCGGATCCGGTAGTACATTCCAATGATATCTGGACGAATGCGGCAGTGGATTTTCTCGCCGGGCGCGGCGGGCAAACCGCTCCATTCATGCTTTGCATAGGCTCCTACCTCCCGCACGATCCGCGCCAGGCACCAAAGCACTTTTTTGATCTATACCCGCCGGCTAAAATATCAGTGCCGCCGAATTATCTGCCATGTCATCCATTTGATCTGGGAGATTATACTGTTCGAGATGAACGTCTTGCGCCGTTTCCGCGCACGCAGCAAGCCGTGCAACAGCATCGATCGGAATATTATGCTGTTATCACAAAATTGGATGCGGATATCGGGCGCGTGCTTTCGGCCCTGGACCAATCAGGACAGGCCGAGAACACCATCGTCATTGTGACGTCGGATCATGGCCTGGCTGTCGGAGAACATGGTTTAATGGGGAAGCAGAATCTATATGACTGCAGCGTCCGCATGCCGCTGATCATTCGCGGTCCGGGAATTGCGCAAGGTAAGATACTTGATGCGATGGTCTACCAGCACAGCATATATCCCACAGTCTGTGAACTGGCAGCAGTAGACGTACCGCCCTGTGTGGAGTTCCCCAGTCTTGCCGGCATGCTGCGCGGCGAGAATACAGTAAAGCACGACGTCATGTTCTGCCGTTACCGTGATTTGCAGCGTTCCGTACGGACACGAAGGTATAAACTGATCGTCTATCCGCAGATTAATCTCATTCAACTTTTCGATTTACTCAATGATCCATGGGAAACGGCAAACTTGGCTCAATCGCCCGAATATGCGCAAGTAAAGCGCAAACTGATGGCAAAACTTGGGCGACTGCAAAAGCAACTCGGTGACCCGCTATCGCCTCTTAGCGTTGCGGACGAACCCGATGGTGTGAAAGAAAACTGATAATGAAGGCAAGAATTAAAATGGCCGGGCAACTGTTTCGTGCCGCAAATGGTGCGAATTGTGCTCCGATATTCGTCCTGATCTGCTGCCTGTATCTGCTTTCCGGTGCCTTCAGCGGCATGCTCGATGTGCTGAACAAGCATTTTCAGGAATCGTTGGGAGTCAACAAGGCCCAATCCGCTTTCGTTCAGGCGGTATGGTATGGGTCCTATTTTTTTCTGGCTATTCCGTCGGGATGGATGGCTCACAAAAGAGGCTACCGTGCCGGCATTCTAACGGGTCTTATTCTGGCGGTTATCGGATCGCTGCTGTTTATTCCCGCGGTACGCATTCATGCACATGCGATGGCGGCCTTCGCCGCATTTCTCGCCGCACTTTTTGTGGTTGGATCCGGCATGACATTCCTGGCCACCGTGGCCAATCCCTACACCACCGTGCTGGGACCAGCGGAGTCGGCCGTGTTCAGGATCAATCTGGCACAGACCTGTGATGCCATGGGCTGGACGCTGGGGCCGGCTGTGATCAGCGGATTTATCATGTCTAAAACCAGCGCGGCCAATACTGGCAATGCAACAATTTATATCCCCTACCTGATTATTGCTGGCATCGCCGCCCTGCTGGTGATCACCTTTACATTTGCCCCGATGCCCGATCTCCAGGCACCCATGGAGCGCCCTGGCGAAAAACGACCGTCCAGATCCAACCGGCCGTTATACAAGGAATGGCATTTTGTGTCGGCGGTTATAGCGCAATTTCTCTATGTCGCGGCGCAGACCGGCATATTCAGCTTTTTTATCAATTTCATCAAAAATGGCCGCCACTCGCCGGCCATTCCGTTATATGGTGTATCGCTGCTTCCCTCGGCAATGATTGCGCAACAGGCACATGTCTGGCACTTTACAGAATATGGAGCGGGCATCATGCTCTCGGTGGCCTTCGGGTTATTCACGCTGGGCCGACTGGTGGGAAGCATGATTTTGAAGTCTATCAAGCCCAATCTGGTGCTTGGCGTATATGCGATAATCAACGTCATGCTGATGCTTCTGGTCTGCGCGGATATCGGGTGGCCTTCGGTGATCGCCCTGCTGCTGAGCTTCTTTTTTATGTCTATTATGTATCCCACCATTTTTGCGCTGGGAATCCGGGGACTCGACGAGAGAACGACTATTGCGTCCGGATATATTGTTATGTCTATTCTTGGTGGCGCGATCATGCCGGTGCTTATGGGATTTCTTGCGGATCGCTACTCCATGGCCATCGGATTTTTAATGCCGATGGGCTGTTTTCTAGTGATCCTGATTTATGGCATTATCTGGAAACCGCTTTTTGAATTTGACGTCAAAGACCCTGCCGGGGACAACAATCATGCGCCAGTGGAAATGACTTTATGAATCATATACGTCTAATGCGTTACGAACGGAAAGATTTCCATTTCTGGGGCGCTGATGTGCCCCCTTCCGCTGTACGCGGCGATGTGATGATCTTTGAGTATGCCGGAGTATCAATTATGGTGAAGCGTCAATTATTGTCTTTATTGTTCGCCGCGGGTCAATGGTTACAGCGGCAAGTGTCCTATCTGCGTGAACTCGCCAGCGCACGGAAAAAGGTCTTGGTCAAGACCCTTGCCGGTCAAGACAGCAACTCGTGGAGTCCCGCACGAGTTTAGGAGACAGACGTTTGTCTCTGGTTGAACGCCAAGGCCTTTTCTGTGCCACTGTGTGAACGTTGAGTTAGGTGGCAGGCTTGCCGTCGGCATTACATACTTGTTCAAATACCGCGTTATTTCACCGCTGCTTTTAGAGATTCTCCTCAGTGCCGCGATTGCAAAACGTAAAAGCGGTATTTGTCGAACAACAGCTTTCCGCAACATCCATTCCAGCCCACAGCTAATAAGGGCACTTGCGTAAGCTCGCACCTGCCGCCCGCCGCCGACGCAGCGGGATTGCGGAAATGCCCAGCAACAGTAACACCAGTGTCGCTGGTTCCGGCACAGCCGTTACACTCAAGTTAATCATCCCCGCCGGATCGGTCAACGCATAACTGAACCCCACAGGGCCGTCG
>JAJZJL010000072.1 GCA_021810145.1 Planctomycetota bacterium
GAACAATGTATTGCAGCGTATAAGTGGTCGTTTCGCCGCCCGCAGCGCTTGACGCCCCCCAGTTGATTGTGGCGCTGGTGGCAGTAATGTTGCTGGCCGATGGTGTTCCGGGTGTCGAGGGCGTTGGGTTGACCGTACTAAAGGACCCAGTGGCCGTGCTGCTACTGCCGAAGCTATCGGCGGCATAGACTTGCAGTGCGTAGTTGGTATTCGGCTGCAGACCCGTTAAGAAATAGGATGAACCGTTTACGGTGAGGGTTGTCCAACTCGGTATTATGTCACCACTTGGCTCGTATTCCAACTTGTAGGTGATGGTATAACCACTGGGTGCGCTTGACGCCCCCCAGTTGATTGTGGCGCTGGTGGCAGTAATGTTGCTGGCCGATGGTATACCGGGTGTCGAGGGCGTTGGGTTGACCGTGCTGAAGGAACCCTCTGGTGACCATGAACTCTGATAAGTATTTCCGCCAGCACTGTCACTGGCCCGCACTTGCAAATCATAGGTGGTATTGGGGTTCAAGCCCGTCAGTTGCACCGATGTTCCAGTTGTTGTAGGAGCGGTCGCCCAGCCGAGCAGAGATCCTTGAACAATGTATTGCAGCGTATAAGTGGTCGTTTCGCCGCCCGCAGCGCTTGACGCCCCCCAGTTGATTGTGGCGCTGGTGGCAGTAATGTTGCTGGCCGATGGTGTTCCGGGTGTCGAGGGCGTTGGATTCGATGTCGCGAACTGTCCTTCGTTTGACCAAGAGCTGTAGTAGTAGCTGGTTCCGAGCCATCCGGGAACAGCCCCAACGGCCTGCACCTGCACATAGTACTGCTGGCCAATCGTCAGACCTACGAGGCTGCAAGAGGTACCACTCACACCTTGGGGACCGTTGCTCCAAAACCAATCTCCAGGTTTTTCATATTGCACGTCATACGTGATGGCGTCACCGGACTCCGCTGTTGAGGCCCCCCAATTAATCGTCGCGCTAGTAGGCCCAATATTAGTGACCCACGGCGTACCAGGTTGGGTCGGTGTCGTGGTTGATGCTTGAATGGTACCGGTACCGGGAGTGATATCGATCATGGTCCGCCCCGCTTTCGCTGCTGCAGGCGATTGTGTGTCGCTGAAGGTTAAAACGCTGGAATCTCCTCTTGAAGGGGTGCCCGTTCCCGCCTCCAACGGCATGATCAGCGCCGGCTGCTTGGTGCCGTAATCGGCGAGGGCAGAGGTGGCGAAAGCCGCCGCCGTGCCGCTTAAATAAAGCCTCTGTTCCAAGACCTCAAAGCGCGGACCCTGACGCTCTGGGCAACGCTGTCGCTTCAGGTTCCTGCGACTACGCAATTTGGACTTTGCTGATTGAACAACCCCATACGCAGAACCGATGACATCCATGATGGAACCCCTTCTTTTTGCGCCGGCAATCGTTAAACAACGCGACTGTCGACCATTTACCAAACGCAAAAGGCCGCCGCGCTATCTGTCGCGGCAACCGGGAAAACCAAGCGGCTTGCAACTTGGGACCGAACTGAGGAAAAGACTCACTCTGCTCAACCCATGCAAATATCTACAACATCTGTTCCGATAAGTCAAGGCCTTTTGCGATGATTTTGAACAAATTATCGGAAACTTCATATTCAACTTCCTTTAACTGGTTGCCATTCCTGCATTTAGCATCATATTTCGTAATGTCGTATTAATTCGCACGCCGCCGCCCTCCCGGCGGTTTTTGGGTGCCGCTCTTAATTCCAGATCAGCCAGTCGAACCTGTGCGACATTCGCCACCCAAAAGTCAGAGTAGGTACATGTTGGTAACACCCGCGGAACTCCTGTGCAAAAATACTGTACGGCTTCAACTTTCCAATTGTCATTGTTACCATAGTCATTCAACAGCGTGAATCACGCGGCTACACTTTATCGCCGTGCGCGTTGCGCTCAATCAGATTTTCGTAACATGTTGCAACGGAGGCGACTTGACCAGAGAAACGCATGAAACCTGATTCCTACAAGCACGCGTATCCCCGCACGCTCCTGGCGGACGTGTTGGCGCTGCTGATGCGGCACCGGGGAATTGATTTCGCCGGCCTCGAGCGAATCTCCGGCGTGAACCGCGGAACCATTCATAAAATCGCCGCCGCCAGGCGGTCTTGTGAACCGGACATGCGCCAAATTCTGTTGGCGCATCTCGTAAGTGGCGATGCCCACGCCCAACTGCTTTCAGATATGTTTGACGGAGATTCAGAACGGCTGCTGGCGATTCCGGAATTCATCACCACCCTTGAGCTATCGTTGGCCCCCACGCGGAGGCGGGCCGTGCAGGATGGCCTTGATATTGGAGCATTGTGCGGCAACTACGGTTTGATTGAAATGTATTCCGATGCACTGGCCATGGAACAGGCCAGCAAATGGCTTATCGCTTGCCGTTGGGCTTCGTACATGGTGACTGTGGCTCGCCACAGCGGCGAGCTTTCCGTAGAGCTTTATTCGCGGCTGTTTCATGCTCGCTTGCTTATGGCCAGTTCCAGATTTACGGAAAGCCGCAACGCGCTGGAACAGGTTTACAAACATAGCATAGTGGTAACCGCCGATTGTATGACTGGGGATCATGCGGCCTGGATACGCATGCAGGCCGGCGTATATCTCGGCTGGCTGGACTATGAAATCGGCGACTACACCAGCGCCTTGCGGTACTTAAATACCGCCATCGCCGGGATCTGTTCACTCGGTCCGGTAGGCTGCGGCAAGTGTCCGAACCACTCCGATATAGGCCTTGATTTGTTGTGCGCCGTGAAGGGCCTTGACGCAAAGGATAAACGGTTTGCTTATGCGGCACCGTTGGATTTGCTGAATCTGGCTCTGCATCTCCGGGGGAAGGTGCTGGCCGAAAGGGCTATGTATGTACCCGAATACATGAATAATCATGACATCCTCGCCGCACGCCAGGCACTGGCTAAATCAGCGGTTGTCTCGGGGTTTATTGGAGGTCGGGGTACAATGGGGCATTGTTTATTGTGGATGGCGCGCCTCGCAGCGCTGCGGGCGGCCCAAATTGAAATTGACGCTTCACCGCCACCAATGTCCGTTGAAGACGACCGAATTATGCGCGCAGCGGAGATGCCCGCGCGCAAAGTGCTGTTGAAGTGCCTGGGCGCGGGATACGACCCCAAAAAACTTTTATCGCTTGCGTCACATGCCTGTTTTGGCAATTTTCAATCGTCGGAGCTTAATCGCGGGTACTATCAGCGCGCCAAGGCAGTTGTACGCGCTTTGGAAGGGGATTTTACCGGTGCTTTGTCAGGTTTTGAAGACGCATGCGATCTGTTTACGCACTATGCCCCGGATGCCCGCGGCCTTGGGCCGCTGCTTTATGAACGGTACCTTCTGGAATCAAGGTGCGATCGCGGCGTCGCGAGGGGAATGGACTGGCTGGTTGCGGCCGTTGCGGTGCATCCCAGCAGGTTCCTTGCCGCAGCCTTGTGCAAAAAATGTATCGCGGTGTCCAAAGATCGCGGCGTGAAGTTGCTACACGACTCCGCGGGCCGCGTGCTGGCGTTCCAAAAGCCGTTCGCACATCTGCAGCGGTTGGGACTTTCTCTTTGGGGCCGTGAGGCGGCAAGTGTCATGCAGCGGAACATTCAGACCTGCGAAGATGGTACAAGAGAGGTATATACTCCATGCGTTACTTGATGATATATTATGAAGCGAAAGGTGCGGAAATATGTTGTATTTTAAAGAAGTACCGGATCAGATGTCTGTTAACAACCGCGTAGTTCTAATGTCAAAAAAACTGTCATTACGGATGTATGCTTATGTCTGATACACAGTCAACATTTCATGAATCGTGGCACCGCGTCGCGGATTTAAAGCCCCGCCTGCGGGCGGGCATTCATATCTCCCGGCAGTATTTTCGCGGGTGTCTGTGGCACGTTATTCAGGATCAGGCCAACAATGCATTCGCGCGTCTCAATACGCCCGGATACTCATTTGTCGGATTGCTTGACGGGTCCCGGTCGGTGCGCCAGGCATGGGATATATGCAACACAAAACTTGGCGACGATGCGCCCACACAGGGGGAAGTCATTGAGCTTCTCGGACAACTTGCGTCCAACAACCTGCTGGAATCCGGTACTTCACCCGATGCCCAGGCCATGTTCGAGCGGTTTAAACGTCGCCGGAATCGTGACCTGCAGGGCCGACTGATGAATTTGCTGTTCCCACGCATGCCGCTATTTGATCCCGATGCCATTCTGGAGCGCGGTATTTTTCTGGTGGGGTGGATTTTCGCGTGGCCGGGGCTGATTGTCTGGGCAATGCTGATCGGGACGGCAGTGTATACACTTTTGAACGCCGGTCCAGTGGCCGGAAAGCTTCTTTCCGATTCCAGCGGTTTACTGCGGCCTGACAACTGGCTGCTGTTACTGCTGGCTTTTATCGTGGATAAAACCGTTCACGAATCCGGCCACGCCATTGCCTGTAAAAAGTTCGGCAAGCGTTTTGGCACCGGAGGCGAAGTACATGTGATAGGCATCATGCTGCTGATTTTTACGCCCGTACCCTATGTTGATGCCTCCAGCGCCTGGCTATTGCCTGATAAATGGCGGCGGGCGATTGTCGGTGCCGCCGGCATGTGGATGGAATTCGCATTGGCCGCCGTCGCGGCGATTGTCTGGCGATACAGCAATGGGGGATCAACACTCCACGCCTTCTGTTATAATCTCATGTTCATTGCCAGTGTCGCGACGGTGTTTTTTAACGGTAATCCATTTCTAAGATACGACGGCTATTACATTTTGGCCGACCTCCTGGAAATACCGAATCTGCTGGGGCGGGCCATGCAATATGCCACATACTTGGCGCGCCATTACCTCTTTGGCGTCAAGCGAGCGATCAATCCCAGCGAGACGCCCGGCCAACGGCGCTGGCTGCTGGTTTATCTGGCGCTATCCGGCGTGGTGCGGATTCTGGTTTGCACCGGCATTATACTCTTTCTGGTGGCTAATTTGCGGCAATATCCGCAGTTGACACTCCTTTTGCTGACCATGGCCGCGATTGCCGCCGCCACCTGGCTGCTGGTGCCGCTGGGACGCGGGACGTGGTACCTGCTTTCCAACCCGGAACTGGTGCACCTGCGGGGCCGGGCGATCGGCGTCAGCCTTGCCATTGCGGCGGTGGTTGTCACAGCATTGGGAATTGTTCCCTTGCCCCATCATAGCCGCGTGGAGGGAGTTGTCCGTACGGAAAACCAACGCGGGGTATATGCCCAGAGCGGCGGTTTAATTGCGTGGTTCGCACCGTCCGACAAGCTGAATCAAACCGTGCGGGCCGGCACCGCGCTGGTACGATTATCCAATCCGATATTGCAAGCAAGTTTAATTCAGGCCCAGTCCCGGCTGGCGGCTGTGCGGATTAAACGCCGCAAGGCCCTGGCGTCAAACCCCGCGCTGGCCCAGATTCTCTCCCGCCAGATTCACGCACTGAATCAGGAAATCATCCGACTCAATAAACGCATTGGCAACCTGACTATCAGCGCTCCGGTTGGCGGCGTCTGGACCAATCGCGCATTGCGCCTGCAATTGGGCGGTTATATCCCACGCGGCGGGAAAGTAGGAACTATTGCCGATATCACAGAACCATTGATCTACGCCGCGGCCAGCCAGGGCGACGCGGGGCGAATTCTCCGCGCCGGTTCCAAACGGGTTGAATTGCGATTGCCGGGGCAGCCTGGCCATGTCATTATTGCCTCATTGGCGCGAGCGTATCCCGGCGGCGGAAATCAACTGCCGTCGGCGGCGTTAAGCTATCTGGCCGACGGCCCTTTTGCCCCAAGCCTGCATGCAAAGATGCCAAACCAGAGCGCCGAACCCTTTTTCATGCTGGTATTCAAACCGACGGGGAAGGTGCGGTTGCTGCCCGGTCAGCGCATCGTTGCGCGTGTGCGACTGCCGGATCAGTCATTGCTCACGGATATTGTTCATGATCTTCGCCGAACGCTGCAACCGGGGACGGGGTTATGATGCGCTGTGCTTCCCGCGCCACATAGCGCGCCGGCGACCGGGAAATATCCGCGTGTACAATTGGGTCGTATGCGCTACGGAATCGTATAGCA
Source organism: Planctomycetota bacterium (assembly GCA_021810145.1). Lineage (GTDB taxonomy): Bacteria > Planctomycetota > Phycisphaerae > WQYP01 > WQYP01 > JAMDCX01. Next base: position 6,090 of record JAJZJL010000072.1, read on the forward strand.
CTGGCAAAAGCGAAACACAGAGGCCCCATGCCCAAAGCAATTGAAAAAATCCCCCGCGGTTTGGACGCCGCCTGGCACAGCGCCATGGGCCGTCTGCGACGGACATTGCCCAACCGCCGCATGTACATGGATTACGCGCGAAAAATCGGTGAGCTTGAAGGCAAATTCCAGGCAATATCCGATGCTCGCCTGAAACGACGGCTGGTCCGACTTGCGATTCCCTTTCATCTGGGACGTGATTCTCGAAAGGATCGTTTACTGGCGGCGGCAGCCATTCGTGAGGTGATTCGCCGGGAAACCGGCATGCGCTTATTTCGGGTGCAGATTGCCGGCGGATTGGCACTTTATGACGGCCTGCTGGTCGAGATGGCCACCGGTGAGGGCAAATCCATCACAGCGACCGTTCCGGCCATTATGCACGCGTGGCGGCGGCGCGGCTGCCATGTCATTACAGTTAATGATTACCTCGCCCGGCGCGATGCCGAGGAATTCGAGAAAATATATGCCATCGCCGGCCTGTCAGTGGGGTATGTCCAGCAGGAAATGTCGTCAGATGACCGCCGAGCTGCCTATGCCATGGACATCACGTATGCCACCAATAAGGAAGTGTGCGCGGATTACCTGCGTGACCAACTCCAGCGTCCAAAGTCAACCTCGGGGCTCGGATGGCCACTGTTTTCACCATCGCAGAAATCCAATTGCGTGCAACGTGGCTTATACGCCGCCATTGTGGATGAGGCGGATTCGGTGCTTATTGATGAAGCGGTTACACCGCTTATTATTTCCGGCGATGCCGGGAACTCCGAACAAACCCAAGCTTACGAGCAGGCCATTGACGTAGCGCGTAATTTAACATTAGGCCGCGATTATCGCCTTCAACCGCGATTTAGGTCCGTGGAGCTTACAGAAAGCGGGCGCGATGCGGTTATGGCTTCCAGTAGTGGCCGTAATGGCCTGTGGCGCTCCCGGCGGCGCGGGGAAGAATTGGTGTGCCAGACCCTGACAGCTCGGCATTTTTACCTGCGGGACAAACAATACGTCATACAGGATGATAAAGTGGTCATTGTGGATGAATCCACGGGCCGATTAATGCCTGATCGACATTGGCGTGACGGATTACACCAGGCGGTGGAGGCCGGCGAATCACTGGAGATTCAGCCCATGAAGGAAACGCTGGCTCAAATAAGCTTTCAGCGGTTTTTCAGACTTTATCAGCGATTAAGCGGCATGTCCGGCACATTGGCCGAGGCACGCGGGGAACTCTGGCATGTTTACCGCCGTGGTATGCTGAGACTCCCCACAAACCGTCCGTGCATCCGCCGACACAACGGCATCCGGATGTTCCACAGTCAATCAAAAAAGTGGGATGCAATTGTCGAGGAGATTCGCTTCGCCCATGAGGCCGGACGGGCAGTGCTTGCCGGGACCGTCAGCGTACATGCCAGTGAAGAGTTATCCAGACGTCTTACAGAATTAGGCCTGCCCCATCGGGTTCTCAATGCTCGGCGCGTTGCGGAAGAAGCACAAATCATCGCCGAAGCCGGCAAAGGCGGCACCATTACCGTGGCAACCAACATGGCTGGACGGGGAACTGATATACGTTTGGACTCGTCGGCGTGGCAAGCCGGTGGCCTGTATGTGATCGCCACAGAGCTTCATGAATCCGGGCGCGTGGACCGCCAACTTGCGGGCCGTGCCGGGCGACAGGGAGATCCGGGAGATAACATCGTCTTTGCCGCACTGGAAGATCAGGTGTTTGCCACTCATATTGCCTCCCTGGCGAAGCTGGCAAAACGTGTTGCCTCAAATCATCGGGAGATTCCGCATTGGATGGCCCAAATCCTCATTCGCCGGGCACAGCGCCGTTCCCAGAGCCTGGCCGCCGCACAACGCATGTCCGTTGCCTACATGGACGAACAGTTGGATGAATCACTCGCATTCGCCGGCAACGCCACATGATGTCGCCGGGGTGGAACGCCTGGAATTCTGGCTGGTATCCAATTTGCGGCCGCCGCCACATCAGCAGCGGCATCCGCATGGCGGATAGTTGGTTTTGGAAACTCGGACTGCTTTCGCTTTGTCTTCCTTCTTTCCTACATTCCATCAGACACATGGTAACAAGAATTTGCTGACATTATGACGGATGTTCCAAGACCATTTTGACGTATCTTATTGATTTACAACTACTTACACACGTTTTTCGCGTTTGCATGTAGCCACTAAAATATTTGATATTATTTTATATTGCTCTTGATTTTAGATTTATTTGTGTTATATTGTGTCCACTATGCACGTGGATGAAGGTCATTCCGGTCCCTATGTTCGCCGTCTCTTACGCGATTCCTATCGCCAGGACGGTAAGGTCAAACATCGAACTATTGCCAATGTTTCCAGTTGCTCCCCAGAGGAAATCCAAGCCCTCAAGCTGGCCCTGCGACACAAAGGCGATCTGACAACCTTGGCATCGCTGCGAGATGCCACCTTGCATCAGGGATTGTCATGCGGGGCCGTCTGGGTGGTCCACGATCTGGCTCGGCAATTGGGAATCTCGGCGGCTTTGGGTTCTACCCGCCAGGGTAAATTGGCACTCTGGCAGATCATCGCCCGTGTGATCGACCAAGGCTCGCGGCTCTCGGCGGTTCGTCTGGCTTCCAGCCACGCCGCCTGTGATATTCTGGGCTTGGAGAGCTTTAACGAGGATGACCTGTACGCCAATCTGGATTGGCTCGACGAGCACCAGCGGCACATCGAGGATCGGCTCTTTACAACCTCGGCACCCTCAGGCTCGACGGGGCTTTTTCTCTATGATGTCACCAGCAGCTATCTCGAAGGAGTCCATAATGAACTGGCCGCCTTCGGCTATAACCGCGACGGCAAAAAGGGCAAACGGCAAATCGTCATCGGACTGCTATGTAACGCTCAAGGTCAACCGCTGTCGATTGAAGTATTCGCCGGCAATACCCAGGACACCGCAACGATGGCCAGTCAGGTCCGCAAGGTCGCCCAACGCTTCGGCGGCGACGAAGTGACCTTCGTGGGCGATCGCGGAATGATCCGGGGGCGGCAGATCGAGGATTTAACCACACAGGGCTTCCACTACATCACCGCCATTACCAAGCCGCAAATCGAATCGCTGTTGGCCCGTGGCGTGTTGAACATGTCACTGTTTGATCAGGAACTGGCGGAAGTGGTCCCCGATGACGGCCCGCGATACATCCTGCGGCGCAACCCGATCCGTGCCGCCGAGATGGGCGAGTCACGCCAGAACAAGCTTCATACCCTGCAGCGCCAGATCGATCGCCAGAACACGTACCTTCAGGAACATGCCAAGGCCCGTGTTCCGGTGGCTCTGGACAAGATCGTGACGCAATGCCGAAAACTACGACTGGATGCATGGGTCCAAGTCACCGTGCAGGAACGAGTCCTCGCTCTGGCCATCGATGAACCCGCTTTAGCCGAGCAGCAAAAGCTCGATGGCTGTTATGTCCTCAAGACTGATCTGACCCCACCGCAGCTCAACGCCCAGGATGTCCACGCCCGTTACAAGGACCTGGCCATGGTAGAGTGGGCTTTTCGCACCAGCAAGACCATGGAGTTGGAAATGCGCCCGGTGCATGTGCGCCGGGCCAGCCGCACGCGGGGCCATGCCCTGGTAATTATGTTGTCCTACAAAATCGTCAAGGAATTAGCTCTGCGATGGCGTGACCTCGACGCCACAGTGCAGGAAGGCCTTGATGAACTTAAAACGCTGTGCATGACGGAATTGCGGATCCACGGCAAACCGCTGTGCAACTGCATCCCTCAGCCGCGGGCATCGGTGCAGAGGTTCCTGGAAAAGGCCCAAGTTGTCATGCCGAAAGCGCTTCCGCACCGTGGCGTCCAAGTAGCCACGAGAAAGAAGCTGCCTGAAAGACGCAAAACCCGTTGATTTTATTGAGCATTATCGCTGTGCAAACCAGCGGTTTTTACTGGAACATCCGTTATGAAGTATGGCCGTTCTGCAGATTGTGCAGCGCTTTGATTCAGGCCAGCACGTACTGGCCGTTGATGCAATCAGTGACTTCCACGATCTGCGATACGCGCCTTCCGGGCGCTGCGGCGATGCGTTCAATGAAAACCACCAGATTGATCGCCGACGCGATGGAGCGATACGGAATTGTTTGTGATACTTCGCCGATCAGGTCTTCCAAGCGATGCAGGGCGTCCTGGGCGCTGTTGGCATGAATGGTGGCCACGCCGCCGGGGTGGCCGGTATTCCAAGCCTTGAGCATGGCCAAGGCTTCGCCACCGCGGACTTCGCCGATGACGATACGGTCGGGCCGGAGTCGGAGCGTCATGCGCAATAAATCATTCATGGTTACTTTGGGTTCGGTGTTCTTCGTCAGCAGTTCCACGCGATCTGGGGCCGAGCATTGCAATTCCCGCGTGTCTTCAATGAGCACCACGCGCTGGCGCTGAAATTCCGGTTCGTGCAGGATGGCATTGACCAGTGTGGTTTTACCTGAACCGGTACCACCGGCGACGAGAATGTTCTTTCGCTGGGCAACGGCACCGCGAATCGTTTGTGCTCCGTCGGCTGACAGTACACCGCTGGCGACGTAATCGTCGAGCGTAAAGATGACCGTGGGCCTTTTCCGAATGGAAAACGTCGGCTTGTCCACCAGCGGCGGCAGCAGTCCTTGGAACCGTTCGCCGGATTGCGGCAAAACACCGGCGATGGCCGGATAATTTGGATTGACGGTTTCATTCATGTGTGACGCCAGGAGCCGGATAACCGTTTCGGCGGCGCTGGCGGCAATCTGGCCCAACTGCTCTCGGCCCCTGGCAATCACATCCACCCACAAACTGCCGTCGGGATTGGCCATGATTTCCACCACATCGGGACGCGCCAATGCCTCGGCAATCACCGGCCCCAAGGCATGATTCAAACTGTCACTGTGACGTTGCCGGGTAATACTGACCATATTCATTCTCCTGTTTGACTGGGTCTATTTGTGGACTATTTATTCAGGGTGATTTGATTCATTGGCCGCCGCATCCGGGAATAATGCCGGTGTACCATTGCCAGCACCATGCCGGTGTTTGGCGGCCCGATGGAGGCCATTCGGCGATTTGCTCGAATGCTCGACATGGAGATTTGGCGGTATCGCCGAGCAATTGAGGTCCGCCTTATCAGTGATTGGCATACTCGACGGCGGTGGTGCGGCGGATTCTGTACCGGAACTCGCCGCTTCCCATGAAGATGAGCCGTCCGCCGGCGTCACCAGCGCCGATAATGCCGCCACTTCGCCCAGTATCGATTGGTTCTGACGCAAATTCCGGGCCAGCGTGTCCAGATAGTGATGGTATCGGGCCTTGCCACTTAATTGCGCTGCGGAACGCTGCGACTCCAGGACTTCCGGGGTGTGGTTGAAATACGCTCGAATCCCCAGTCCCACCATCTCCTTGAGTATCAGTAAGTCCAGATGCTGATGCTTTTCCAGTTTCTGGAGTTTGAAAAACACCCGTTCCACGGCCTTGAGAATTTCCGCCTCGCGATCGGAACGGTACGTGGCCAGCAGAGTCTGCGTGGCGGCATCGGCTACCACAAACGTAAAGGCCTTGCCCGATGCGGCGGCCAGGGATTTGGCGGCATCATAGGCCGGGCGACCCAGACTGATCGAGAATTTGATCTTTTCATTATTCATAACTGGTAGGCATCCTCCGCTTTGGAATCGTCAGTATGATTGGCACCGCGGGGAGTTTCCGTTGGACCATCTGGTCGGATGGTAGTTTGGCCTGATTGGTCCCGTTTTCCCGATTGTCCCTCGCCCATGGTGGCTGGTTTTGTTTCCCGGCTTTGCGCCCCTTGAAGTGCAGGGCGGCGCGAGTCGGCACTTGGGGTTGGAATTCGCGCGCCGGGAATGCCCAGCCAGGCAAGAACCGGTTTTTCGGGTAAATCCGGTTTCCGGCTCTGGTCCGGCGCAGAGAGCAAGCGGCTGGTAAACCGAGGATCGGCGTAATAACGCAACTTGGAACATTTGATCGGCTTGCAACCCGTGACAAAGATCAGTTCCTGATCGGTGGGGAATTCCCGCACATCGCCGGGCTGAAGCAATGGCCGCACCTGCTCGCTATAACTCACACCACGGTGGCCGCCGGAGAAGAATTTTGCCGGCTGGCTGTATCCCTCGCGATATTCCACCACGGTGCCCGTCATCTGGCTGATTTTCTGCTGGGTCACCGGGTCACTGGAAGCAAACGTGGTCAGAACGTGGCAATTATCCAAAATGGTGTTGTGCGGCCCGTATTGCTCGATAATGTCGTTGAAGGACTGGACAATCAGATGAGCCTTGATGCCGTAGCCCGCCATCTGGCGCAGGTTCAGGGAAAAGAAGTCCAATCGGCCCAGCGTGGGGAATTCATCCAGCAGCAGAAGCAGCCGGTGTTTCTTGGGGCGGCCATCGGTATCGGAGCCAATATGCTCCATCAGGCTGCGGCAGACCTGGTTGATCAGCAGTCGAATCAGAGGCCGCAACCGGGGCGCATCGGATGGCGGTGGCTGGATGTACAACGTCATGGGGTTCCGATTACAGGCCAGATCGCTTAATTTGAAATCACTGATGCTGGTGTTGCGGCAGACAATCGGATCGGCATAAAGCGTCAGGTAGCCGGCGGTGGTGCCGCGCACACTGGCCTGAAACTTTTCAGGCTGCGAAAGTAGTTCCCGCGCAACGAGGCGAATTTCCGGGTGCGGTTCATGCCATCCCATGCGGGAACTCTTGCGGTGGTGGGTAGTGGCCATGGCTTCGCATGTGGCCTGAAAATCCAGCAATCGCTGACGGACCATGCCGAGGTTCTTGTGCTCCGGCGGTTCCGTGTACAGTACATGGAGTATCAGGGCGACAAGCAACTGCGAGGCCTGCTGATCCCAGATATCCAGTGTCTGCTTGGCACCCGTGGGATTGACCAGCATCTCCACCACGTTCTGGGTATCGCGAATCTCGGCATCGCCGGGGCGGATATCCAGAAGCGGATTGATGCGCACCGAATCCAGCCGTGTGGGATTATAAAAGACCGTATGGGAAAACTTGTTCCGGAAACCCGCGGTAATATCCCACAATTCATTTTTGACATCGTACACCAGCACACTGCCGGGCCAGTTCAGCAATGTTGGCACGACATGGCCAACACCCTTGCCGGAACGGCTGGCACCGGAGACAAGCTGGTGTTCCGGGCCGTTATAGGTAAGCAGTTCTTTTCCCAATAAGCCTACCACCGTGCCCTGGCCGGAAAGCAGACCGGCCTTGCGAATATCGGATCGTTTGGCCCAACGATCCAGACCAATAGCTTTAACAGTTGGCGGCCCCTGGCGGCGGGCGATGGCCAGCAAGGCCGTTGCCGGCAGCATGAATCCCAGGGCGATAAGGCCGGCCTGATTGAATGGATCGGGATCATCGCCGCCGTATTGCCGATACCAGCCAAGGATGCTCCATGGCGGATACAGCGCCAGGTGCCCCATGCGGATCGCCCAGCCAAGCTCTGGCCCATCGCCCAGCCGATAGGCGGCCCACTGAATGCCGGCAAAGAGTCCAAGCGCCAGCGCCGCTGCGTAAAGAATCAACATCCATTTGCGGCTCATCGTTCCAACTCCTGATCCCGTTTGCCATTCAACGCCCCATTGAGGTTCCCATTGAGTTCCCCATTGAGTTCCCGGCTCTGATTAAATAGATTGGGCAGAGTCAAAGCCTGACTGGACGGCTTCACCGTCAACCTGCCGGACCGATCCAGCAGCGCTGTGACGGCATTTCCCGGCTGGATGACGTTGAACTGCCGCGTCCAGTTGGTGACATAAACCCGCTGTGGCGCAGAGATCAATGCCACCGGGCCGCTGTATAGTTCGCGCAGGCCGACATAGCGGCCGGTCACGGTTGTTTCACGGGGGAGCCGGATGGAGGACTTTTTGAATTCATTGGCGAGTGTGGCCTGCAACTGGCGGAATTCGGCGGACCGAAGATAAGCGACGGCACCGGCCTTGAAGGCAATGGCGTGGCGCTCCGGCCCGATGAATTCGGCCAGGCCTTGGGCGACCAACCACTGCCGGCGACGTTCGAGGGCGGCGGCAAATTCCCCATGCCAATGTGCTGAGGCTCTCTGGCCGGTTCCGCTGGGCTGGAATCCCGATGGCAATAGAGACCGGTCCAGCCAGGTAAAAGCGCGGACTTCCACCTGCTGATTAAGACCATAAGCAGACAAGATGCGCATGTCGGTCTGGCTGCGCCGGGCAGAGGCAAAACGCTCAAAGACCGGGGCATCAATCTGGAATTGACCCTCGGCCACATTGGTCACGCCGGAACCATTGTGCCCGGCGATGAAGGCCAACTTGGCCGCCGCGGAACGTACTTTGGCCGCGGCTTGATCCGGCGTCATGTCCGGGTAATTTTGGGATAAGAATGCGGCATGATCCGCGGCGGTGTACACACCGTTGCGGCCTTGAGCGACGGTGATTATCTCCCGCATAACCGTCCTCTGCCTATGGGCCATTTCTCCCAATTCGACCACGGAACCGCTTTGTGCCCGGCGGAAGTTTTCATCCGCCGGGACCTGGCCGTAATAGAGTTTGCCGGCACCATCCCGCACCACGACAAACTTCCGATCTGTGATTTCATCGACACTCCCCTTGGCCACCAATTCACCCAGGATCGGCGATACGGAAGCCTCCCTGGAGTTTATCCGCTCAACGTTTCCAGCCTGTGTGCCCAGACTGGCATATAAGGTCTTGATCAGGTCGTTGCGTCGGCCCAGGTCCCGCAGCCTGGAGCCGAATTCCGGGTCCAGAATCCACCATGTGCCCTTGCCTTTTTTGGCCAAATCCATCGTCTGAAGGAACTGCAATCTCCCCAGAACGCGATTGCGATCATCGACGGCAAAGCCGATGGGTTTATGGGGGTGTAGATCGATCCGGCCGGCCTGGCCAACCCCGCCCACTTCCATGCTTCGTTCAATCATCCGGTCCAGGGCGGTGAATCGTTCCGCGGTGATCTGACGATCCCGTTCCCGTCTGTTTTCATCAACGCTCCGCGGCCCCAGCATGTCCGTGGCTACTTCGGACGCCCTCTGCCGGATGCCCTGGGCGATATACTGCCGCGGCATGACCAGATCGGTGCCATCCTGTTTTCGTCCCCTTAACAGCACATGCGTATGGGGGTTGTCTGTATTGTGATGGTCAACGGCCAGCCACTGTAATGGGGTTCCCAGGTCACGTTCGACAAGGCTCATCACCCGGCGGATGTATAACTTCATGTCCGGCAGGTCGGAAGCGTTTTCGGCGGAGATAATCAACCGAAAATGATGCCGGTCGGATTCCCAGTCCTTGACGGCTTGGCGGGCATCCAAGCCTTCCCGGGCCGAGTCATAAAACACCCCCTGCCTGCCGTCCAGACTGGCACTCTCGCGGCCAATATATGAAACATGCCGAAGTACACTGCTGTGAACCTTGCCGGGCCGATGTCGGCAGACGTGCACCTTGACGGTGGCCCGTTGCCGGCGATCAAAGGCGGCACGCCGGCCATTACCAGTTCGTCGTGCCTTTCCGGACAGGGAGGATGAACCTTTGAACCCGGCAAGTCGGCGGGCCAACTGACCGGTAACGCTCGGCTCGTATTCCGAATTACCTCCCATGCGGCCCAGGCGATCCCGATCATAGGGATCGGGTCTGATACCCGATGCCGGCGGGCGATTGCGGGCATTTCCAATGCGTGTTCGATGATCTCGGTTGGATGGCGACACGGGTACACCTCATGGCAAAAAAATGGTTCCAGATGCGGGAACCCGGTGGAACCTGAAAAATCTCACCGGGTTCCTTGTAAGTCATGGTCAAATCAGCAGATACAAATTCCTGGGTTCCATGTCTTTTATCTTGCCTTCCAATACTTTCAGGGTTTTCATGGCCTTTAGCCCTCAATCTTAATTGCGTTTGTCATCAATAAAGTCATCGCAGTCAATTATACCTAACGAAATCCGAACGTCAAGTTGCCGGTGCTGACGGAGCGGCGCAAGCGCTGGCAGCAAGGCTGACGGCAAGGCGGAATTGGATGCCGCCGGGGCACGCTCTGGGCGTTGCCCCAGGGCAATTCCGGGTCGATGCGGGATCAGGTTGGGGATCAGATTGGATACGGTCAAAGACGGCGGCAATGCCGTCGGTTACAGGGCGGCGACATGGTTGATTTCAGAATCATGGCCGGACGGAAATAGGCTTTGAGCCGGTGGGCACCATGATGCATTTTCACTCTCGGGGCGCGCCGCCGACAGCGCGGATTGTGGGCGGTGGCCATGTTTCATGGTTGAAGTGAGCGCTTGGCCGATTACCACCAGCTACCAATTGACTGGTTCATCAGCCAAGGTTTTGGTGGCAAACCCGAGGGGATTTCTCTGGCTGCGCCGGGCCAACACGGCCTTGAATCCTTCGCCGAAAATCTGCTCCCATTGGATCATGTCGGCGCGGGTTTCGGCGGTGATGTTGCCGGCCCAGATAAGCCAATTCGGGCCTTGAGGCCGGTAGGCCACAAAGTGAAACGAGCGTAACTTCGCGCCGGCAAATAGCGCCTTTTTCGCATCATCCACATTTACATAGGGGATCCCGTCATGCCTGAGCCAAAGCTCCACAAGCTGGCGTAACGGCAGGTTTGGCGCGGGACTTTGGCCGGGTAATTTATCGCCGGTATTGCCGGTGCTGGATGGTTCCTTCAAACCTTGGCCGTCGGCCAAGGTAGGTATCGGCACGGCCAGAATCGGAGTGCTTGCGGAGTCTGTCGGCGCATTGGTCTGGTCGAATGGCGGGATTTGCGGCGGATCATCTCGGCGCTGCCGTGGCGATGATTCCGGCATCGGTTCCGGTGATGCAATGTCGTGGTTTTTCGCCTGTCTTGTCCGTTCGTAATCCGCCCACAACGGCCAGTTCCGCGGCCCAGTTATCCGGTAACGTCTGGACGAATTAACCTGACTTCCCCCTAGTTTTTCAAAAAAGCCTGAAAAAGCGTGGTTTTAGGGGAAAATGTAGCAAGTACTATTTCGAGATAATATATGTCAAGTGTGCTTGCAGTGTATGATTTGTTGGTGTATGATGTAGCCCGTATGTTTATGCAGAAGACATCCTGTAAACGCGGCAAGGCTACCTACTTCACTTTTCTGGTGCGACAATCCTTCCGCGTCCCCGAGGGGCCGCGATCACGCACCGTTTGTAATGTCACCAACTTGCCGCCTCATATACGCGAGCTTATTGCCCAAGGCTTGCGGGGCCGGGAGTTGGTGGATCTGGAGAGTCTGGAGTTATCCGAAGCCCAGAGTTTTGGTGGCCTGGCTGTTCTGCGTAAAGCTTGGGATGACTTGGGATTGGATAACATTTTGGCTGCCATGGCCACGCCGCGCCACGCCGGCCTCATCAAGGCCATGGTCTTCGGTCGCATCTTATTTCCCAGTGCCAAGCTGGCCTTGGCGGATCACGCCCGGGGCACGCTGTTGGCCGCCGCCTGCGGACTTTCGCAGGCCCGCGAGACCTTCGATGAAGACGATCTGTATGCGGCGATGGATGAATTCAACGGGCGATGGGTGGCCATGGAAAAGCAACTCTATGCCCATGGCTTTAGTTCAGGCGTCTCGCTGGTACTCTACGACTTGACCAGTGTTTATTTTGAAGGCAAGGGTCCGGCGGGGATCAGTCGTTACGGCTACAGCCGGGACCATCGCGCGGACCGTCCGCAGGTGCTCTTGGCCGTGGCCACCGATTCGAAGGGTCTTCCGCTGCACCTGGAGGTCTTGCGTGGCAACCGGGGCGATACAACGACTTTGCAGGGGTTGCTCCATACGCTGCGTCGGCGTTTTGGGATTCGGGAGGCGGTGTTCGTCTTCGATGGGGGCATGAGCAGCAAGGTCAATCTGGAGGCGATCGAGGCCCTGGGCCTGATGTACGTGACCCGCTGCGGGGCGGGGGTCTTGGAGGAACTGCTGGCGGAATTACCCAGCGATCAGTCGCCCGAACTGTGGGATCGCACAGGGCTGATGGAAATAGCCAAAGAGGGTAAACGGTATGTGATTGCCGGGGGACCGTGGCGGCAAGAGCGGGACCGACAGCGGCGTGCGGCCCGCATGACCAAAGCGGAAAGCGAACTCAAGCGATTGGCGGCGGTGGAGCGTAAGAAAGTCAGTGCGCAAAAACTGGCCAGTCAGGTGGGACGGATGCTGCAACGGCTTAAGGCCCACAAGTATTTCAATTACGCAGTGGATCAGAAAGGGCGGCTGCAATGGAGTCCCCGTCAGGATGTAATCCACGCCGAAGCCCAACGCGACGGCCTTTATCTCCTGCGAACCAATGCCCCGGCCCAACAGATATCCGACGCGGGAGTGGTCGCACATTATAAGAACCTCCAGGAAGTTGAAGACGCCTTCTGCCATTTGAAAGATTATTTGCGTGTACGGCCGGTATTTCATTACCGCCCGGATCGGGTGCGCAATCATGTGCGGATTTGCTTTCTGGCCTACTGGCTAAGCGCCAAGCTCGGGGCCCAATGGCGGCTAAAAGGCCAGAGCGTCGAAGTGCATAATTTGCTGCGGCAATTGCAGACCATCCGACTGGGGCGTCTGGAGGTGAAAGGTCAAAGTCTGAAAATCAAGGTCACCCGCGTTCCCAAAGACCTCAACGCCATTCTCAGTAAACTGGGGTTGCTGGAACTCTTTACCCAGCCGCCGGCTTGGGCACCGGGTTGAATGTAGCAAGTGCATTACTGCGGAAAGGCCGTAAATCAGTGCCTTTCGCTCGTGACAGGGGGAAGTCAGGTTAAGACCGAATCGATAACGGTTGATCATGATGATGGTCTCCTGTTTTCGGGGCTTGAGGTTGGTGGATTGCGGCAACTACGCTGGCTTGGATACGGGCATAAACAGGCTGGGGCTTGGTGTTCCAAGCCCCAGCCATTCATCTAAAACCAATTAACTTCCGGCCAGCATCAGCGCCCGTTGGTAGGCGTCCTGCTTGGCCTGATGCGAGCTACCGAACCAGATTGATTCAAGCTGGTGGTCGGCTTTCTCAAGGGTATTGGTGCCCTTAAAGTTTCGCTGGTGGTCAAAGTACTGGCTTACGGAATTGTATGCCGCCCAGGCCGTGCCGGCCATGCCCGGCAGGGTGTTGGTGGCATTGTTAAAATTGTCACGGAATTGGCCAACAATCTTCCGGCGGCGTTCCTCCGCCCGATTGCCCGTGGTAGTCGGTGTGCAGGCATTGAAGTACCGTTCCAGTTCCATGCCGGCTACTTCCTTGTGCAGCATGGCATGCAATTCGGCATCGAATTGGTCAAACCGGGCATGGATAATACCCAGCTTCTGCCGGGCTTCGGCTACCCGTTCTGATAAGCTGGGCCGGTGGCGAATACGCAAGCCTTCGCCAAGGCCGTTCTGCAGCGCCAAGTTGAGTGTATTCTGGCAAACCACGCGAATAGTGGTTGGAAAGATACGCAGCGCCTTGGAGCCATCATGGGAGTTGGTCAGCAGAATGTACGGCTGAACAACATCATCACCGCCAGCGCGATATTCGGCGGGTATCCGGGCCAGCATCCAGACTACCCGGCCATCCTTTAAGGCTCCGGCGGTCTCAAACATGGCCAGTTTGTCGGCTACCAAGGCATCGACAAAATTGAAAGCCTCGTGATTTTGGAAGATACGGTAATGCTCCGATACCACGCCCAAAACTTTGCCGGTATCCTTGCGAACATTGGCATACTTGCCGGGTACCAAGGCTTCGTTGCCCAGTTCCCGGTCAAAGGCCTTGAGTTCCCATTGTTCCACTTCCCAGTTCAGCCGGGCCAGTTCAATGGCCTGGGCGCTGGTAAGGGCGTTGGCTACCACCGTGCCCAGCTTGTGCCAAGCCGGTTCGCCAGTAACAAATACCGCCGGTTGGCCCGTCGTCATATCCAGTTCATGCATAAAACACCAATTTACAAGTCCCGATTGGGACCAGCCTTTCAAAAAAACAAAAAAGAGAAAATCCAGTTGAAACAAACCACAAAAAAACTAACCGCATTGATTTCATCAAGGAGAGAGAGTACCCGCCGCCACGTTTTCACCTTTTCGTTGGCGGCGGGCTACCTCCCCGTCTCCGCTACACGGGCAGCACCTCCCGCGGAGTCAAGTCCGCCGTTGGCGCGTTACTGCCGGTAGAGCGCTTCCGCCTGCCGGCGGACTTGGCCGTCCGGTTCGGTTCGCCTTGAGCCTGATCACCGCGGCTAACAAACTGGAACCGTTCGACAACAGTTCGCATCTTGCTGCAGGCCTTGCCTTGGGCATCCTGCCAGCGGTCGAGCTTCAAGTGCCCTTCCACCAGTACCGGATGCCCTTTCTTGAGATACTGCCCCATGGTCTGGCCCGGCTTGCCATAAGCCGCGCAGTCCATGAAAAGCACTTCGTCCCGCATCTGACCGTCGGCGTCTTTCCAGCGCCGATTAACCGCCAAACCGAATTCACAGACCGTTGCCCCGCTGGGCAAGGTGCCTGTGCTCGGATCCCGGGTCAGATTGCCCAAGAGAACCACTTTGCTGAAGGAACCCATACAACACCTCCATAAAATAGGAGCCAAAACGTAGAGAGCCCAGAGGCGCGTCGGCCCATCGCCGCCGCATTTTTTTTCACCTCCGGCCTACGCCAGACAGCGAGGCCGCGAGGTGAAAAGGAACCCAAGCACTCTGTTTGAGCCGGGGATGTCCGAGGAAACGGAAAAAAGACATGCCACGCGCACGCCTGGAATCCCGGCGCACCGGGATGAAGCCGGAGCATGGCAAGCGCAGCGGTGGCTTTTTGTAGTGGACTTCGGACCGGGACCACGGCGATTTCCTGATTGATTGCGGATTAATCAGACGGAGGCATTGGATGTCCGGTGGCGTGCAGACCGGGTGTTATGCGTATTGGGCCAACTGAACTTTCATTGCTTCAAATTGTTGGGTGAACTTGGCCAGGTTCGATTTCTTGAGCTTGGTGAGATTCTGCAGTTTCCATCGGATTGCCGATAACTCAGACAGATGGGGACACTTCATCAACTGCCAATCCGGTTCACCCGCAACCAATCCAAGCAGAAACTGCCGTTGATTTGCCGTGAGCATGACGGGCAATTCATTCCTGAGTCTGCGCCTGACCTGCTGCAATTCCGACAATGTCACCGTATCCCTGGTCATACCCGTGAATTCGTTCTCGAATGCGGATGCAATATCCTGGTCGCGGGAAAACAAGACTTCATGAACGGGCCGGTTGTGTCCAGCCAGATAGCACACGAAACATTCGACAACTTCCGCGGTCAGAGCGCCTCGACTAAAAAGCCCGCGCACATCAAAGAGATCACGCGGATGCTGGCGATCCATCGCGGCGACCAGCTTGCTGCCATAGAGTTCCGCCGCCGCCAAAACCGGCGCGGATAATTCTGTGGTGAACAGTGTCCGGGCGGCAGCGCCAAGCCGCTGTATCTCGACCGGCAGAACCGTGCCGCGGAAGACGTGATTGACCTCGACTTTTACCTGATGACGCTCCCGGCGGACAAACAATTTGATCTCATCGCCGCTTTTGGCCGCTGAAAGCTCCGCTGCAAGGCCCATGCTGGTTAGCCGTTTTCTGGCAGTTTCCAACCCCCGGGCGATTGACTCCAAAGCTGTATCACGGCTTTCTTGGTGATTTGTATAAACCACGTCAATGTCCACCGACAATCGCGGCATATTTTCCACAAAGAGATTGATGGCCGTACCGCCTTTCATGGCGAAATGCGGCGTTTCAAAAATTGCCGGGGCAGCCTCGAGCAGCAGCCTGACCGTCTCAATGTAGCTTTTATCCATCATGGCTTGAGTACGAGAATCGTTCCGTCTTTAAGTCGCCCCGTCCAGCGGCCGTGACCGGATCGTCCGCTTGCGGCCTCCCTTGCCGCGGCTGCCCACGGCAAATTCATTTCCTGTGACCAGTTCACGCAGAGCCGCACGACCTTAACGCGCCGGCAATTTTTCAGCAGCGTGGCCAAAACGTCCGCTCGCAGCGATCTGGTACCTTCCATAATATTGCGAGCCTCTTCAATTCCTTCATGGACGCCCACTTCGCTTAACATCTCCAATAATGCTCTTTCCGGCACGGACACCGGAACCCCGTTGGGCGATTCCGGCAGCGGTTGCAAGCCGAAAGCCTTCTCTAACTTGGAAGAAAATGGATTACGCACTGTATAACGGGATGGGAATCGTTTCCGAAACCATGCCGGCAAGTCGCCGCTTTCATCACCCCATAAGTAAAGCCTTTCACGAACCGGCATGTTGTGGCGGATACCGCGCCAAGCCAATGCGGTCTTACCGCCGACATGAAAGCCAGCCATGCGATGTGACAGAAATTTCAAGCAGTCTTCTTGGCTGAGCGTGTCGTTGGGGAAGGCAAAGACGCCCCGCCCTAGTCGGGTCAGCCACCCTGATTTCAAATAATGATGCGCCAATGCCGATGATATGCCCAGTTTCGCCAGCTGTGAATAGTCAAAAGGTTCACCCCGGTGGAAAGCGGCTTGCAGGCTCTTGATTAAGTTGTACCTTACAGTTGAAGTCATGCTTTAACTATACGCTGTAAATAAAGCAAATGCAAGGTGACTATTATTGCCGGAGGCGGAGACGTTGGCAGCGGCACCAAAAGAATTTCAATGGAACCGGCGGCAAAGAAAGATTATTGAGCACCTTAAAGAAGAAGGGCGGATATCACGGCGACAGTATGCCAAAATGACCGGTGTTTCGGATGAAACCGCCAAACGAGACTTGGCAAAACTGCTCGATGGCGGAGTTCTGAACGTGCATCGAACTGGCCGAAGCACTTTTTACACGCTAATCGGGTCACATTCGGGTCATGGCTGATCCGATTAGCCCGTTGTTGGCCATACCGGCGCGACTGACGATCTGTCGAGCGATATCGGCAGGAACCTGGTCAGCAGCTTGGCGTGAGCCGACATCAAGAAGCCTTTTGGCGCGAAGACCGCGCCTCGGCCAGCCGACCGGATACGCTCAAGAATAATCTGTTTTGCGTCGCCCATAGCAGTAGCGTCATCAGAAAACTATATACGTTTTTCTGACAGAATACGACCGCTCATTATCAGGATCGCATTTTGAATCAGTAAAGCAGTATTGCCCATCACGTTCCGACTGATCTTGCTATCGCAAGTAGCGCCACCTTTATGGCCGATGGCAGCGATGGCCAGAGCGTCATCAGTAAGTGTAAATCCGGATCGGGCACGGAATTTGGTTGCGCTTTTGGTTGCGCACACGACAGAATGTTGGTTTTTGCCCGTGTTTCGATGGATTCCGTGTAGGTTCGAATCCTACCCGCGGAGTTTGAGTGACGATTCTCATACGTTCTGGGTCTATGTACTGGAAAATTCCGCAGGACAATTTTATGTTGGCAGCACCGCGGACCTGCAGCGGCGATTTCAGCAGCATAATGATCAATCAGCGGATGCCTGCTTCAAATACACGCGAGCCAGAGGGCCGTGGGTGATGCGCTGGTCCGAAGCCCATCCATCACGGGCGGCCGCGGTACGCCGCGAGCGGCAGATCAAAGCCATGAAATCCGCCCGCTGGATCCGCGAGCAACTGCTCAATGGTAGAGTCCCGGCGCGCCGGGATTAACCGATCGGTTGTAGGTTCGAATCCTACCC
>JAJZJL010000073.1 GCA_021810145.1 Planctomycetota bacterium
TATACAGCATTATCACCCATCGATCAGCGGGTCAACTCCGGGTTCATCCATCTGCATCCACAGCTGAACGGATGGAGGCGGAGGGAGCGGCGATTCCTCTCCACCCGGCCATTCGTAGAGCCCACCTTCGGGAAATTGGGCAACCTTACAATTGGCCGAGGCGCGGCAATTGTCAGACGCCCTTCGCGTTAAATGCGGCGTCGCGGAGCGAACTCCGAATGGTACGGCCCATCCTAATCAACACCAACCGCAAGAGCAATCCCGATATCAGCAAAACCACCGCCGCAAGGCCGGCCAATCCGGATGTCGCATCCGTCGAACCAAACCGGTACGCCTGCGTTGCGATATCGGCATGGAACCTTCCGTGTGAAATCAGCCAAAGTCCAATCCAGGACAAAATCGCGAAGCGAGCCCCCAATCCGGCGGCTAGAAACAGGCCGATCCGAACCGCCGACCGGTGGCTACAGAAACAAACTGCCCACGTGCAGAACAGCCACGCAATCGCAGTGGTTAAATCCTCGAGGTTGAGCGTTGCTTGGACAAACTCGTGTCTGATGGCAAGCAATACGCCAAGGCTCAGGGCCACACAGAGCGAACCGGCGGTCACGAGCGATATCGCTAAGCACCCAGTGGTGAGTTCTCGTTTACCGCGTGGTGAGGCCGCGATGGGAGCTCCGTCTGAAGGTGGGTCCGCTGGCATGTGAAGCCCTCACCATGAACCGCTGAAGGGCATCTGCCAATCCCAATAGGTTGCATAATTCGTTCCTACCGCGCTCGTAGCGACTCCGAAGGCCCACGCAATCGGGTTTCCGCTCCGGGTCAGTGTTCCCCACTGGTACACATCGTAACCGTGACAATCCAAATCGCCGGAATATGTCACACGCCCCGAGGGATTCATGCTGACGGTGATGTTCGCCTTAATATCCGCGTAGACCGTTCCAAAGCCCGCCCAGTACGGTTCTGGCATATTGTAGGGTCGGTGCTTAACTTCGAATGGGACGACCGTCGACTTCCCCGGCGCGAGGTTCTTGGCGGCGTTGCGTATCCGGGCTCTCAGCGAGGCCTCAAAATTTGCCGGCACGTTTTTGAACGTCGTGGCACCCAACTGCGCTGCCACAAATTGCGGGTCAACTATGTGGATTGGAGTTCCCCCGCCAAATAGGTCTTGACCGAACATTGACAGGGGGTCAACCGAAGTCCAAATCGGCGCGCCGGACGACATATTACCGGGCAACAATGATGCTCCATCTGGGAGACCGCCAGCGGTAGCCGTGAGTCGGTTCACCCAAGCCTGCACCTGTGCTGGTGTACCGCCCGGCGGCGGACACGACGGATTCGTCACAAGCCCCCACGGATCCACATTCCCCACCGGATTGCTCACGACGAACTGATGCGTGTTGGCGCCGTTGATGTTGAGCGGGGGCGAGCGCAGCTCGCCGCAGTTATGCTCCGCATCAGCCCCGCGAAATCCCGTGCCGCCCCAGCGCGGCTGAGCGCCGCAGCGCCGGGATAGCCTGCCGGGTCCTGACCCTCGTCAACAGTCAACGAGCAACGATCAACGAACAAAAGCGAGGAATTGGAAAACCTCGGGTTTACTGCGGAACAAACGCTGGTCCTTCGGAGCTGCCGCCTGCCGCCGTGCTTGGATTCCGAGATTGCTTCAGCTATTGCGATCATCATTCACGCTCGAAAGATGCCAACTTGTTTGGTGCTTGAATTCTAACCCGCCTCCTCGGCAATAGAAAGCGGGCGAGCCGCGCGACGGCAGCGCGCACTGTGCGACAATCGCCGATTTTTCACCACAAGGGGCCAGGGTTATCCACGGAGATTTCGCAGATTACGCAACTGCGGTGCATTGAGCCCCGGTCCGTACTCGAAAAACGGACGAACGGGTAGCCCACGCGCCGCCGGGCTACAACGGCCGTGCGCGCCTGCCTTGCAATATTGTTGCCTCGCCGCTGTATCAATGTTAGCCGGTGGATTTATCCACCGGTGATTTCGGGCGGCGCGGGACCTGAAAAACACCGGGGCGTTGTCCTCGCAGGGCGGTGGGGGCAAAGCGGTGCAGAGCACCGGGGGAACATGCCGGGGAGGGTCGCTTTGCGATGCGCGAACTTTGGCCTATACTTCTTGGTTCCGGAAGCACTTTAGGATAGCATCCGGAGTTGTATGTTTTCGTTGTTGTATTGGAACTGGATTTTCTGAAATGATTAAAATTCTCGTAGCGGACAAAATTGCGGATGAAGGCCTGGAACTGCTCAAGGCGCAACCGGATGTGGAGTTGACCAATAAACCCAAGTGGAATCCTGGCGAACTGGCGGCTGAAATCGGTAATCATGATGGAGCCATCATTCGCAGCGGCGTGAAGATTAAAGCGCCTGAACTGGAAAAGCCCGGCCGTCTCAAGGCAATTGCCCGCGCGGGCGTAGGCGTGGATAACGTTGATGTAACGGCGGCCACCAAAGCCGGTGTGCTGGTGATGAATACGCCGGACGCCAATACCATCACCACGGCCGAGCACGCCATTACCCTGATGATGGCCTTATCCCGGAAAATTGCGGGAGCCGATGCCCATGTCCGGGCCGGTCTGTGGGAGCGCAACAAATACATGGGTACGCAGTTGGCGGGCAAAACGCTGGGCATTATTGGTTTCGGCCGCATCGGCCGCGCGGTGGCCAAGCGGGCATTGGGGCTGGACATGAAAGTCGTGGCGTTTGATCCATTCTTCTTCGCCAACAATGCGCTGGATGGTCAGGTTTCCATGACGCATGACATTGAATCTCTTCTGCCGCAGTGTGATTACATCACGGTGCATGTTCCGGGGGATAAAACCAAGGGCCTGATAGACGCGGCCAAAATGGCGTTGTGCAAAAAGGGGGTTCGATTCATTAATTGCGCCCGTGGCGGTGTAATAAGCGAAAAAGATCTGGCTGAAGCCATTGCCTCCGGGCATGTGGCCGGCGCGGCCCTGGACGTGTTCGAGACCGAGCCGCCATCAAAGGAATCTCCGTTGTTTGCTCTTGGCGATAAA
Organism: Planctomycetota bacterium; assembly: GCA_021810145.1. GTDB lineage: Bacteria > Planctomycetota > Phycisphaerae > WQYP01 > WQYP01 > JAMDCX01. The sequence goes on from JAJZJL010000073.1 coordinate 3,032, forward strand.
GTGCTTCTGACACCGCACCTCGGTGCGAGCACAAATGAAGCACAGACGGCGGTGTCGATTGACGCGGTCAATGAAATTCTGCTGTATCTGCGCGGGCAGGGTATTGAAGGCGCGGTGAACGCGGGCGGCATTGAAATGAATCTGTCCGCTCCGGAAAAGGCCTATGCCGATCTGGCCCAGCGCATGGGCATTATTCTCGGGGCCATTGCCGAGAAAGGTTTCAATTCCATTACACTGCGAACCAATGGCGAACTGCCCAAGCGCATAGCCGCGACCCTGCAGCGTCTGGCGGTTATTGAGTTGCTCAAGGGACATATCGATCAGACCCCCAATGTGGTCAATGTGCTGCACCTGGCTGAACAGCGCGGCATAAGCATCCGGCAGGAGACCATGGGGCAGGCGATGCAGCGCACGTTGCAGCACAGCATTGAGCTTGAGATTACCGAAGGCGATAAACGCCATTCAACCATTGGTACGGTATTCGCGGATAATTTGCCCCGTGTTTTGGCCATCAAGGGTTATTGGATGGATATGGTGCCGGAAGGCGCCATGGCGCTGATTGTCAACAAAGACCGGCCGGGCGTGATCGGATTTGTGGGCAATACTTTTGGTCAGCAGAAAATTAATATTGCCGACATGACCATCAGCCGCAAAGGAGATAAGGCCCTGATGCTGCTGAAACTCGATGCGCCGCCCACGGCGGAATGTCTGGCGGCCCTGCAGAAAGACTCGGGCATTGAAGTAGTCAAGACGTTTGTTCTGCCGGCGCTACCGGCGGGAGCGTAAATCAGGAAACTGGGCTATGGTCAAGTTGGCTGCCGGCAAATTACCGAAATCACCGTGTCTGATCCGGGATGACCGGCATTTTGCCGCGATTTTCAGCGCCCTCGGCGAGCCGACGCGCGTGCATATCATGGAAATACTTCCGCGTGAGGCGATTTGCGAAGATATGTACAATGTCATTGAATTGGCCGAAGAACTGGGTTTGACCCAACCGACGGTTTCGCATCACTTGAAACTGCTGCGGGAGGCGGGCCTGGTGGAAAGCCGGCGGCAGTGCAACAGCGTGTATTTTTATGTTAATCAGCCGGTGGTTCGGGCGTGGCTGGATGAGGTTCGTGAGCGTTTTGGCTGCGGCAGCGGGTCATAAACGTTGTGGTCAGGATCAGGTGAGAAGTATATGGCCTCGCATGCGGCTGGAATTCTTGAATTGTTCATGCCGGCCGGAAATTGGCAAATTCGAATGGGCTGACAGGCAGCCCGCGGTGAACCGGGAGTCAATATTGTGATGAATCTCTCTTCAGGCTGGTCCATTCAGGATTCCATCGATACGTATGGAATTAATAACTGGGGGAAGGGATATTTTTCCATTAATCCCGAAGGCAACGTTGCGGTGCATCCGGAAAAAAATCCGCAACGGTCCATTGATTTGAAAAAACTGGTGGATCAATTGATTATGCGCGATATTCAATTGCCCACACTGGTGCGATTCAGCGGTATTCTGCGGCACCGTCTGGCTGAAATGCACGATGCCTTCCAAAGCGCCATTCAGGAAAATAATTATCAGGGTAAATATATCTGTGTGTACCCCATCAAGGTCAATCAGCAGCGGCACGTGGTGGAGGAGATTCTGGAGGTCGGTTCGCAATATGGCTGGGGGCTGGAAGCCGGCAGCAAACCCGAACTTCTGGTGGTGCTGGCGCTGACCAACGGAAAAGACACGCCGATAATCTGCAACGGATTCAAGGACGATGAGTTTATTGAAACCGTCGTGCTGGCGCAAAAACTGGGTAAAAAAATCATCCCGGTTATCGAAAAATTCACGGAACTTGAACTGCTGATCAAATACGGTGAAAAACATGGTGTTCGCCCGCAGATGGGCATGCGGGTCAAACTGGCCACCCGCGGCAGCGGACGCTGGGAATCCTCCGGCGGCGCGCGCAGCAAGTTCGGTCTTTTTGTGGCTGAGATTTTGCGGGCCTTGGAATATCTCAAAGAACGCAACATGCAGGATTGCATCAAGCTGCTGCATTTTCATCTCGGAAGCCAGATCACCAATATCCGCACCGTGAAAAACGCCCTGAATGAAGCGGCCCGCGTGTATTGTGAACTCGCTCGCGCCGGCGCGGGGATGGAATATCTGGATGTCGGCGGCGGCCTGGGTGTGGATTATGACGGCAGCCAGACCAACTTTGAATCTTCCACCAATTACACCATGCGCGAATACGCCAGTGATGTGATTTTTCGCATTCAATCCGTATGCGATGAATGCGGTGTCAAACATCCGACCATTATCAGCGAAAGCGGCCGGGCGATGGTGGCTTATCACAGCATGCTGGTGTTTAACGTATTGGGCGTCAGCGGATTTGACTATTTCGATGTGCCGCATGAATTGCCCGCCGGTGATGATATTCCGCAGCCGGTGAAGGATCTGTTTGATTCATGGAAAGACGTTAACAAGAAGAATTTTCTGGAAATCTATCATGACGCCTCGCAGCAGCGGGATGAGGCATTGAATTTGTTCAATTTGGGCTATTTGAGCCTTGAACTGCGCAGCCTTACCGAAAAGCTGTATTGGAGCGTATGCGGAAAAATCCTTAAGGTGCTCAAGGAAATCGAATATGTCGGCGACGATTTTGAAACCCTGGAATCGCAGTTGTCCGATACGTATTTCTGCAACTTTTCACTGTTTCAGTCCATGCCGGATTCCTGGGCCATTAAACAGTTGTTTCCCATTATGCCCATTCACCGTCTGGCCGAAGAACCAACCCGCCGCGGCGTTCTGGCGGACATAACGTGCGACAGCGACGGCAAAATTGATTGCTTTATCGACCTGCGCGACGTGAAAAAAACGCTGGAACTCCATGAATATAACGGGTCCGATTATTTCATCGGCGCTTTTCTTGTGGGCGCATACCAGGAAATTCTCGGGGATCTGCATAATCTTCTCGGCGATACCAATGCGGTGCACGTGGAGCTTGATGAAGCCGGGGAAATCCATGTCGATGAACTCGTGCGTGGTGATTCGGTGCGCGAAGTGCTGCAGTATGTGCAGTTCAACGCCGATGAACTCATGGCCCGGATGCACAAAGATGTGGAGCGCGCGGTGCGGGAAAAAACCATATCCATTGAAGAATCCGCGCTGCTGCTGCGTTTCTATGATTCCGGACTGCAGGGCTACACCTATCTTGAGGAACCGCATGAACGGTAAAAAACTGCCGTGGTTTCCCCTTTCGCTTTTCGGCTGGCGCTATTGGCTGCCGATGCTGGTTACCGGCGTATTGCTTACGGGAATGCTGTACGTTGTCGCACCGCCGCTGGCGGGTCTGATTGTGCTGATCACATTGGCGTGCATGCTGTTTTTCCGGGATCCGCCGCGCAACATTCCCGATCAGCCGGGGCTTATGGTATCACCCGCGGATGGGAAAATCGTTGAAATTACCCGTCTGGAACATCATGAGGCATTAAGCGGTCCGGCGCTGCGCATCGGGATATTTTTAAGCGTGCTGGATGTGCATATTAATAGAAGTCCATGCGATGGCGTGGTGGCATCGGTTCATTTTGAACCCGGTGAATTTCTGGATGCCAGAAATCCGCAGGCCGGCATTCGCAATCAATCCAATACCCTGGTAATTAAGGCCCAACCTGCGGATGATCACCCGCCGATTGCCATTGTCCGGCAGATTGTCGGCGCAATCGCCCGGCGGATCATATGTCCGACCGCGGTCGGAACATCATTAGAGCGCGGAGAACGCTTCGGCATGATCGCCTTTGGCAGCCGCACCGAATTGATTGTTCCGGAAGCCGACACGTGGCAATGTCTGGTTCAAACCGGCCAGCAGGTCAAAGGCGGCTCCACCGCACTATTGCGCAAACGCTGATTAATTATTGGCATCCGGCACGAACATGCGGAACAGCGGATCCTGCATGGCGGTTTCAAACGCCACGGAGCCGGACGCGCCGCCCGCCATGGCATTGGGCGCATTGTGATATTGAACCTGCGACATCCATTCAACATGGCCGTCCCAGAATCCCAGATTCCCGCCGCCATGGTGCCTGGCGCTCAAAAAATCGCCGGCGTTGTAGCCAATGGGGTCCATGACTTCATCATTGAACAGAGATTTTTGCGCGGACTCTTCAAGGAACACAACGAAACGCGGATTGGTAATCGTGGCATCACGGATGGGATAACTCCACGGGGTGCTGTAGGTACCGCTACCGCCGCCGGCGGCACCGCCGAAGATGGTTGGCAAAACTTTGGACTGGGAATTCAGCAGCGAATTGATCGAATAACTCCAGAAGCCGCCATTGCCTGGCCCGGTCAAAACCGTTCGGCCATCCGGGCCAAGGCGAAGCGCCTGAGCGCTGGCGCGAATACCGTCATCCGCCGGGCACATAAAAATGCGGGCAAACCGGTTGTGAAGGGGGTTCAAATTCAGTTTGGCCGCTACGCTGTTGGCCGGCGCGCCGCTGCCGTAGCCCAGTAAATTCGGCACCATGGGTGCCTGTGGAATTCCCGCCATGTACGGGTACAACGCGCCATAATACAGGTTGTAGTCCGCGGTGTTATTCCAGATACTGGTTTCGGTGGCGGTTGGATTCGTCGCGCTGTTCGCCGGATGTGGAAACAGAATCCCGTTAAGGGGAAACAGGCTGTTGTTGCTTTGCACATATTCGCGCAAGCCCGTAAGCAACTGCTTAATATTGCTTTCGCATACCACCGAATTGGCATCGGCTCTGGCCTGGGCCAGAGCTGGCAGCAGCAGCGAAATCAGCAGCGCGATAATGGAGATAACCACCAGCAATTCAATGAGCGTAAATCCCGCGCGACGCTTGACGCCGGCCGACAACCAGTCGCAACCAACAGTTCCATCTCGATTCATAAGCCACCTCTTTATGCTCTGCTTGACCGCCATTGGCAGGTTGATGCCGACATCGGCCGGCGGCAACCAGGAAATTCTGACGGTTAATGTTTGTGCTGATCGCTGATCAATAGACCAGTGCCATGCATCAATGGCCTAACGCACCAACATTGTCAATGATGCAGTTTACCCTAAAGTTTTTATATTCGTAATAGTAAAAAAGTTATCGGGCGACATATTATCGGCCACTACTGATCATCCGTAATGCGGAATATCAAATCGCACCATGAACCGCTGCCCCGCGGCGCAATGCCACGATACAATGCCGCGGCTGAAATCGCATCGGGTTTTGCTGATAGCGGATTCATTGCCAACGGTGGTGCAACCAACCCTGACCTGCCGGCAAAAGCGTTCGCCAGACGTGCCACCTGCGGGTCCCCCAGGAAGCACTTGGAACGGATTTCGCATCACGCCCTACGATTACCGGTGTCGCATGATTTCGGCGGGCGGGCAGCAGCGGGTTCACAGCCATTCGATGTGCGTGTACAACCGCGCCGCGAGTTGATCGCCGGCCGCCCCGGAATCATAACCAGAAACAATTTTCAATGAAGCAAACGGGATCCGGCACGGCGACGACTTCGATACGCCCTGGTGCAGCAACCGGCACTTATTTTTTTTTTCATGGACCGTTGCGGGTCGCAAGACCATTCCCGGTGGTTACCTTGGGCGGTCGGGCTTCCGTTGATTACCTGTAAAGGCGATTGATCGCGCGGTATACTGAATTCTTAAGTGGATTGGCGGCGCAGCGCGGCCGGCAAACGCGGCGTTTTTGGTTCAGGGAAATGGTTATGTCAGCTCCGGTGCATCCTTATGGTGATTATGGCGTGGCGTTGAGAACGCTGCGCTCAGGGAGAAACTTTCTTGGTTATGTCCTGTTTTTCAGCGTGATGCTGCAGGTGGTGGGCTTCATTCTCATGCGCTTTACCACGCAGCCGTATCGGGCGGGAAAGCCGGTGGTAACGGTTAAACACGTTTCGGATAATCGGGCTGCGGTATTGCCTGATGCTCCGGGCAAGCCGGGTGCGCAAGCCGGGTTGCCCGAAAGCCTGGATGTTTTTCCGCACGCCGTCGCCGAAGGACAAAGCATAGAGAACTATCAATCGGACCGTCTGGTGATGGGGGAAAAAGCCGGACGACGGCTGAATCTGCGGCGACAATGGCGCGAAAGTTATTATCTTATTGCGCCTATTACACAATTGCTGGGACTGCTGGCATCGGGTTCGCAGGCCATTATTATTTTTATCACGTTGCTGGTGATCCTCGTGGCCCAGGCCCCGGGCGTGGCGAATATGACGCGAAGTTTGATCTGGTCGGTGATTCTGCTTTTTATGGTGTTTCCATGGCAATATGTCTTGCCGGGATTTCCAATTCCCGGTGTGCTTTACGGCTGGCATGAATTGCACAACACCCTGGCGCTGGCGTTCCTGCCGCCGCCGGGACATGGCATTTCGTATGATCAGCGGATGTTAATTGTTGGCCGATATGTGCTTTGGCCGGTTTTGGCACTGGTGGTGATGCTGGTAACGGCGGAGCGATTTCGCGCCGGCGTGCGCTTGGCGATCGGACATCCGTTGCAAAGCATGATGCTGGGCGAAAATCGCGCCACCGCCACCGCTGCACCGCGCAACACGCCGGCATCCGGCATGCCGGGGGCGAAGAATTGAAATGCTTGATCGCGTTAACAGTCCGTGCAAGCCGCATCGCTTTGCCCTATACTTTTCCCCCATGAGCTGGTTGATGAAATATCGCCTGTATACATGTATGCTTCTGCGGCCAATGGTCGTTGCCATGGCGCTTTCGCTGGTATTGCTTTTAACCGCCGTCAGCCGGTGCGCCGCCGTGGTAATCGTGCCGCGGCCCACGCCATCGTGGCTGCTGCAAAATGGGGTCTGGGTTCCGCTGGTGGCTCCAAACCCCAATACGCCACCGGGGCAGGTGGCGGAAATGATTACGGAATTGAATGCAGGGCATCCGAAACACATTCCCAAACAGGCCCGGCGCTGGATAAAAGCGAACCGAAACAATCCGTTGGCGCCCGAGGTGCTGTTGCTGCGTGGCGATGCGTACAATGCCATGGGCGAAAAATACACCGCCCTGTTTGCCTATGAAGACCTGCTCGATAATTATCCGACCAGTCCCCTGTATGGTCCGTGCCTGCGTCGCGAATACAACATCGCGTGCGCATTTCTCCGCGGATACAAGCGTAAATTTCTGGGGCTGCGGATTTTGCCGGTAACCGGTGATGCGCTGGAACTTTTGCGCCGTATCCAGGATCGGCAGCGGGGATCTCCGCTGGCGGAATTGGCGGGCATTCGTGTCGCCGATTATTACTACAGCGAATCACGTTTTAACCGGGCTTTTCAATCTTATCAGGACTTTCTGAGGCGCTATCCGTACAGTCAGTTTGTCGTGAAGGCAACGATTATGGAAGTGCAATGCCTGCTGGCGACGTTCCGCGGGGTAAAATTTGATCTTACCCCATTACGCAACGCCGACGCACAGCTTGAAACGCTCACGCAGCAATATCCTCATTTTGCGCGCCTGCTGCAGGTTAAAGCCCTGGAAGAACGCATCTACCAGATTGAAGGCCACAAGGAACTGGAAATTGCCCAGTTTTACATTCGTTTCAGCAAACCATCGGCCGCAAAATATTATTACAATCGGGTCATCAATGACTGGCCGGATACACAATGGGCGCAAATAGCCAGAAAAGAACTTGTGAAGCATTTTGGGGCGGAGGCGATTAAGTGATCATAACGTGCAAGTCAATCCGGCGGGGACCAGGCATAGCCGGGCTGCTTTTGCTGGTGCTGCTGGCAATGCTTCCGGCGGGATGCGGATATACCATGAAATCCATTTATCCCTCGGGCATTCACACGGTCGCGGTGCCGATCTGGAAAAACAACACATTCCGCCGGGGGCTGGAATTCAACCTCACCGAAGCCATTGATAAAAATATCGAGTCGCGCACACCGTATCGATTGGCACCGATAAATCAGGCGGATACGGAATTAACCGGTACGATTATCAACGCAAGCGAAGGCGTATTAAGCAACAGCTTTCAGACGAATTTGCCGCAGGAAACGCAGTTTACAATTGTGGTCAATTTCACCTGGCGGAATCTGCGGACCGGCGCGGTGCTTTCACGCCGGGTGAACTTTGCGACCTCAAGCACGGAAATCCCGCAAATCGGTCAGCAACTGCCGGATGCTCAACAGATGGCGGTGGAGCGCATGGCGCAGGCCGTGGTCAATCAAATGCAGAAGTCGTGGTAGTTCGAGCGGTAAGAGCCTGTTTGGAAAGTCCGATGCGGGTGAATTGGGGGGGGGGCAAATGGTTGGATCCAAGGACGCAGATCCGAAGCATATTCCGGAATATGTTGAGGATCGAGAACGCCGCTGGCGGCCGTTTGCCGCCCCAAGGCACTCCCGGCGGAGTTTCCAAACAGGTTCTAAGTCAATCACAGCGGTAGATTCGGCGGGATTTGACGGGAACCAATAAAAAAAGGCCCGCCGTTTGGGGGCCTGCAGAATCGGAAGTCACAAGCGAAATGGCTTATCCGGGCATAACGCCACAGATTCACTTTTTCTTCTTGTCCTTTTTGGGTTTTTTGACTTCCTTCCGCTGACTGTTGTTGCCCTTGGCCATAGCAGGACTCCTTATAAGGGACCAAAAAACATAAACACATCGCCACGCGACGATGTGTATTCACGACACCGAAGAGTAAACCGCAAATAATGGTAACCTATCGGCGCATAAACGCCAGCGAAGAAATCAATGAACGGTACATTGGGCGCATGAATTTTACGCAGCGCGCAAACGACCACGAATTTCCATACCGGTCAACACATGACGTCAAGCAAGGCCGGGGCGTGAATTTGTCCACCTCGGGGCTTGGATCTGGCACTGGATATGGAGCCGGAAATCGATGATCAATGGTTGATGTGTCTGGTTGTCCGGTTCGCGCCGGGGTGGCCAGCGGGTTGCACCGTGGGTCCGCCGGCAAACATTCCACGCCACCCCGCGCCGCCCGGAATCACCGGTGGATCAAATCCACCGGCTAACATTGATTGTACGGCGGGGCAACAATACTGCCGGGGTAAACACACATGGCTGTTATGGTCGTGCCGCTATGCGGGACACCAGGATGGCCAAAACCCGCCGCGTCTTATCACGTATATCGCCGTAATTTCGTGCTGCGGTAATCGGCATTACGCGATAGCTCTGCCGCGCCGGTGTGATCCGCAGTTCACCACGCCCCGGTTTTGACATTTCGCACCGGCACCATACATGTATCGAAGGGTGGATGACTCCCCAAAAATTTTGGAGCCCTGGCGCGTGGCCCGGTATCGCGCATACCGGCCTGCGTAATGTGCATAGCCCCAAGACGGCCGCCAATTCCCTTCCCCCTCAATCTGGCGGTAACGTAGGTAAAAATGTTATCGTTGAACTGGCCGCAATATGGTGTGACTTCCCAGGAGACATGGATGTCAGCAAACCCGACGTTCTGCCCCGCTCCCCGGTGGTTGCCTGAATTGTACAGGCTCTTTGTCCAAGCGACCTGCGGAGGAGCGTTTCTCCCCGATGCTCGGTAACGCGTGCGTGCCACCACAATTCCCGGAATCGACGGCGGTACCGGTGGTATCGCGGTGGTATCACGATTAAACGCTCCCGCGGCCTTCATATCCAATGGTGCCATATCAGAGAGCACCGGTACATCCGCACCGTCGTTGATCGTCCACCACGGCCCCGTTGATGCGGGCGATTGCCCATTGGCCGGCTTCCAAGGATACGCAATCGAGTAACTCTCCCCTTTGCCGGCAGTATTAAACTGGTCGCGGCGGCCCACAACGCCAAAATTAGGAAAATAATCCGCACTCCGCGGATCACCTTTTTTCAGCATCAAACTTGGCCGGGCGGCAAGAGGATCGGATGGGCAGATGAAATCGCTGGGCCTGTTCTGCCCATTGATCACCAGCAACCACAAACACGCTAACGGATTGCCCAGGTCCCGCCCGCCTGGCACCGCGCCATTTCCGTACCAGTCCTCCGTTATTTTTTTCCTCGTACCCGGCAGACCGCCGCCGTTGGCCGGAGGTTGTGGGCAATTGCAATAGTGCCCACTGATGGGGCCGGGAGTGGCGGGAAAAACCGATTGATTGCTTTGCGCATATATGTACATAGCCTGAATGATGTCCCGCACATTGGCCGCGCAGTTCGCCCGCCTCATCATTTGCCTGGACATACCCAGCGCCGGGATACATATCGCGATCAATAGTCCCACGCACGCCGTTCCCGCCGCCATGTCCCACCGGGAAAATCCGGTCCACGCGCCCTTAATTCGACCGTTTTTCATTCTTAAGGTCTCCATCATTACGAAATACCGCAGGGGGAACCCCGATAGAATAATGCCATGATGGCTGCCACATCTGTGGAAGTCAAGAATGAAATTCGAACATTTTCCTTTGTTGTTTCACTCGGCACAACGACATTATCCAATCGTTGAATTCGGTACGAGTTTTTCTGCTTCCCGGCTATCTCCTGTGCCGCGTGCAGGGCGCAGCCGTCCGGCGCGCGGAACCACCGCGTTTTAAATGGCAAACCTCAAGATTGTGGGCAATTACTTCTTTCCGCCGCCGGTCAGTACGCGCAGGGCAATGCGAATCGGGTCGTAGTATTTATCCACCACGCGTTCTTTAAGGGGAATAATCGCGTTGTCGGTGATATGAATTTCTTCCGGACAAACTTCCGTGCAGCATTTGGTGATATTGCACAGGCCGATTCCACCTTCATCTTTGAGCAACGCGGTGCGGTCCAGCGAATCCAGCGGGTGCATTTCCAGACTGGCCACACGCACCAGAAATCGCGGGCCGAAAAATTTATCTTCCAGATCATGTTCGCGCAGAACATGGCACACATTCTGGCACAGAAAACACTCAATGCACTTGCGGAATTCCTGTGATCGATCCACGTCCCGTTGCTGCATCAGCCAGGTGGTATCCGGTTTGGGCGTGAACGGGGGAATTTTTTTGTTTACCGTATAATTCCATGAAACATCGGTCACCAGATCACGAATAATGGGAAATGCCTTCATGGGTTGCACGGTGATGGTCTGTCCCTCCACGAAATCATCGAGGCGGGTTTTGCACATCAGCCGGGGCTTGCCATTGACTTCCGCGCTGCAGGAACCGCATTTGGCGGCCTTGCAGTTCCAACGGCAGGCCAGATCATGCGCCTGCTCGCGCTGAATCTGATGGATGGCATCGAGAACCACCATGCCGTCCTGAACTTCCACGGTGTAGTCAACCAACTGGCCGCCGGCTTTATCTCCGCGCCATACTTTGAATAATCGCGTGCTCATTTTTTTTCCTTGGCTTTCTTTTCTTCAACCAGTGGCAGCAGTTCCGGCGTTTTGACGACGGGGCATGGCTCAACGAGCATAACATCGCCGTTTTTCCGGGAAACAATATTATGCTCACCCCAATAATCATCGTATTTTGGATAATCCAGGCGGCTGTGGGCGCCGCGGCTTTCTTTGCGCATCAGCGCGGCACGGGTAATGGCCTCAGCGCAAATCAGCATGTTGCGAAGATCTTTGCATAAATGCCAGCCCGGATTGTACATCCGCTGGCCTTCATTAATACCCACATTGACCACACGCTGCTTGAATAATTCCAATTTGGAAACTGCCTCGGTCAGGTCTTTTTCCTCGCGGAATATGCCAACCAGACTGTGCAGCATGGTTTGCAGTTCAACATGCAGTTTGTAGGGATCCTCGGCATTGGGCCGACCGAAAAAGCCGGTCATTTCGCTGGCGGCACTTGCCACATCCGCATTATCAATGCGCGCCGCCGGTGCGGCTTTCGAATATTCCGCTGCCGCTGCGCCGACGCGGCGGCCAAATACGATCAGATCAGATAATGAATTGCCGCCCAGACGGTTGGCCCCGTGCATTCCACCGGAGCATTCTCCGGCGGCAAAGAGCCCCGGCACCCGGCTGGCACCGGTTTCGGCATCCACTTTAATGCCCCCCATGGCGTAGTGGCATGTCGGGCCGACTTCCATTGGTTCTTTGGTGATGTCCACATCAGCGAGTTCCTTGAACTGATGGTACATGCTGGGGAGTTTTTTCTTCACATATTCCGCGCCACGATGGGAGATGTCCAGAAAGCATCCACCGTGGGGGGAGCCGCGGCCTTCTTTGACTTCAGTGTAGATCGACCGGGCGACCACATCGCGCGTGGATAATTCCATGCGCTTGGGGTCATATTTTTCCATGAAGCGCTCACCCTTGCTGTTACGCAGAATGCCGCCCTCGCCGCGCACGGCCTCGGTAACCAGCAGCCCCTGCACACCCGGCGGCCAGACCATCCCGGTGGGGTGAAACTGCACAAATTCCATATCCACAAATTCCGCGCCGGCTTCATAGCCCAAGGCGTGGCCATCCCCCGTGCCTTCCCATGAATTGGATGTAATTTTGAAGCATTTGCCCAGGCCGCCGGTGGCGAGCACAACGGCTTTGGCTTTGAAAACCACAAAGCGGCCGGTTTCGCGCCAATAACCGAACGCGCCGCAAACCCGATCCCCATCTTTGAGCAATCGGGTGATGGTGCATTCCATATACACGTCAATGCCTTGATGGATGCCCTTGTCCTGCAGCGTCCGGATTAATTCCAATCCGGTGCGATCACCAACGTGGGCCAGTCGCTTGTGCGTATGGCCGCCGAAGGCGCGCTGCATGATTTTTCCTTCCGCGGTGCGATCAAAAACCGCCCCCCATTTTTCCAGCTCATTAACCCGATCCGGCGCTTCTTTGGCGTGAATTTCAGCCATGCGCCAGTTATTGAGATATTTGCCGCCGAAGATCGTGTCCTGAAAGTGTGTTCGCCAATTGTCCGCGGAATCCACGTTCGCCAGAGCTGCCGCAACGCCGCCTTCGGCCATGACCGTATGCGCCTTGCCCAGCAGAGATTTGCAGATCAGGGCGGTTTTGCAGCCCATGGCGGAACATTCGATGGCGGCACGCAGCCCGGCTCCGCCAGCCCCGATAACAATGACGTCATGTTCGTGCGTTTCGTATTTTTCGTCGTAAGCGTTAATGAATAATCCTCACATCATGCCAGATACCCATGGCGCAAAGCCGGATATACAGATCGGTAAAACCAACGGAAAACAGGCTGACCCAGGCCCATTCCATGTGCCGTAAATTCAAAATCGTCACGCCCCCCCAGAGTTTGTAGCGGGTGCGGGCGCTGCCCGAGCAGCTGAAACAATCCAGTTTTCCACCCACGAGGTGCCGCAGTGAATTGCAGCCGAAACTGAAGCCGGTTAAGGCAATAACGTTAACCAGCATGATCACTGTGCCCAGGCCTATGCCAAAATGCAGACTGCCGTCTTTTCCGGTAAACAGAAAAGCGCGAATGGCATCATACCAGAGGAATGCCAGAACAATTGTGGCCAGATACCAGAAGTAACGGTGAATATTCTGCAGAATAAATGGAAAAGCGGTTTCGCCCTTGTATTTGCGTCCCGCCGGTTCGCCCACCGCACAGGCCGCCGGGGAAAGAAAAAACGCCCGATAGTACGATTTGCGGTAGTAGTAACATGTGGCGCGAAAACCCAGGGGAATCCAAAGAATTAAAAAAGCGTAGGAGAAGGGGACATTGATTCCCAGCAATGAATGAATATCAGGTGAGTAAAATGGGGAAAGATAATCCGCCCCATGCACGGTATCAACATAATATTTGCCCTGCCAGGCTGCCCATGTGGAATAAATGCCAAAAGCAACCAGACCCAGAAAAATCAGCAGAGGAGAAAGCCACCACGTGTCATGCCGGGATGTTACGCCCAGCCCCTTACGATCCAGAACAGAGGTAGAATCCGACATACCTTCCCTTTTTTGGTGCCAAAATCATCGCGGCACTGGGCGAACTGAAAACAACAGCCCCTCAAACAAGAGGCCACAATTCAGTTTTCGGCAGTTGGCTGATTGTAGGAAACACTCACGGGTGTGTCAATTTATCCGGGACCCGGTTAACCGTTGCCGCACCACCGACAACCAAAGCGATGCAATCCGGTGGGCAGCGCTTTGGCCGGACCGGCAGAACCTGCGGTATAGAGGGGCGGCAGAACGAATGTCGAAAAAACGGCCGGCACTGCCGCCCCGATTTATGCGCGTAAAGGATGGCTGATGTTGCCACGCGCGCGTTGATATCCATTGTGCGGCGTTTTTCTCCGGACCTAAAACCGCTATACTTCAGGGCTTGGTATGTCCGGAAACAATGGAGTAGATTATGTCCGTGTCCAAATCATCAATTAAACGCCCGGTTATGATTATTATCCGTGATGGCTGGGGAGAAAATCCCCATCCGGAAATGGATGCTTTTAATGCGGTTAAACTCGCCAGGCATCCCGTTGACGACCGTCTGATGCGGGATTACCCCAATGTACTGATTCATACCAGCGGCGAATGGGTAGGCTTGCCCGATGGCGTAATGGGCAACAGCGAAGTGGGCCACCAGAATATTGGCGCCGGGCGAATCGTGGATCAGGAAACCATGCGCATTACCCGGCGCATCCGGGATGGCAGCTTTTTTGAAAACGCCACGTTGAACGCCGCCGTCGCTTTCGCGCAGAGCAATCATGGCCGATTGCACATTCTGGGCTTGTGTTCCGACGGCCGGGTGCACAGTGATCAGGAACATGCGTATGCCATTCTGGAATTAGCCAAACGGAAAAATGTTCCCGCCGATAGCGTATTGATTCATGCCATAACCGATGGCCGGGATACGCCTCCCCAGGGTGGAAAGCGGTATCTCGCGGCGCTGGAAGCCAAAACCAGGGAAATCGGTGTAGGTAAAATAGCCACCGTGGTGGGGCGATATTATGCCATGGATCGTGACAACCGCTGGGATCGCGTGGAGAAGGCGTATAACCTGCTGACGCTCGGTGAGGGTAGCGTATTTCCCAGCGCAACTGCCGCGGTTGAACATTATTACGCGCATGCCACCGAGCCGTCCCGCAGCGGAGATGAATTTGTTGTTCCCAGCGTGATCGCCGGCGTTGACGGCAAAATCAGAAATGGCGATGCGGTGATCTTCTTTAACTACCGCGGTGATCGTCCGCGCGAAATCACCAAGGCGTTTATGTATGACGATAATCGCTTCAAGCAGGAAAAAAACGGCGGATTTGTGCGTAAAACCCGGCCCACGAATCTTTATTTTGCCACCATGACCGCATACGAAGAAGGTTTGCCGGTGCATCCGATTTTTGCCAAGCCGGAGAAGATGAAGGATATTCTCGGCATGTACATCGCGGCGAATGGCTTAAGCCAGTTTCGTTCCGCGGAAACCGAAAAATTTCCGCACGTCACGTTTTTTTTCAACGATTATCGCGAACCTCCCTTTGACCATGAAGATCGAAAAATGGCGGACAGCCCCAAGGTGACTACCTACGACCAGCAACCTGAAATGAGTGCCGCACAAGTCACCGATATTGTTCTGGCGGCTCTGGAAAAAGGGGATGAAGATTTTTACGTTGTGAATTATGCCAATGGCGATATGGTGGGGCATACGGGCAACCTGCCCGCGGCCATCCAGGCGGTGGAAACGGTGGATGCGTGCGTCGGCCGGCTGCTGGAGAAACTTCAAGCCATGGGCGGCGCCGCCATTGTTACCGCCGACCATGGCAATTGCGAACAAATGTGGGATCCGATCAACAATTGCCCGCACACCAGTCATACGACTTATGACGTCCGATTGATTCTCGTTGATGACCGGTTCAAGGGTAAAGTTTTGCGTACCGGCGGATGTCTGGCGGATGTGGCTCCGACGCTGTTGAAGATCATGGGCCTGCCGCAACCGGCTGAAATGACCGGAAAATCTTTGCTGTAGATTATCCCTTGTTGAACCATTGCCGTAAATCCACTAGTGTACTGGTTTAAATCGCACTGGCGTGGCCGGCGGTAATGATCGCAAGGGAGTCAACGATGGCGGATACTGCCGCAATATCATGGATTTTGGAAGTGGCTGGAGCCTCGTTTTTCGGGGGCATATTGGGATCCATCAGCGGTCTGGGCGGCGGCATCGTCATTGTGCCGGTGCTGACAATTTTCCTGCACATGCCCATTGAACAGGCCATCGGCGCCAGCATTGTTTCGGTCATCGCCGTTTCCAGCGGAGCCGGATCCGTTTATGTGCGCGATCACATCACGAATGTGCGCGTGGCCATGTTTCTGGAACTCTCCACCGCCAGCGGGGCCATTCTGGGAGCCGCGGTGCTGGCCAAGTTTTTAAACGCCCAGACGTTGTCCATTCTTTTCGGCTTGGCACTGCTGATGTCACTGGTGCCGATTCTGTTGAATATCGGCGAAGAACTGCCGAAAAATGTCAGCAACGACCGGCTGGCCAATTTTCTCCGCCTGCAGGGATCTTATTTTGACAAGCGTCTGGGCAAGGAGATTTTTTACAACGCCGCCAATGTTCCGCCGGCCATGGGGGTGATGTTTATCGCCGGAATTATGGCGGGAATACTGGGTATCGGTGCCGGCGTGCTGAAAGTTCTGGCGCAGGAAGTGGCCATGCACCTGCCCACGAAAGTGTCCACCGCCACCAGCAATTTTATGATCGGAGTAACGGCGGCGGCGGCGGCGGGCGTATATCTGCACCGCGGACTCGTGCTGCCTTATCTGGTGGTGCCGGTGGCCACATCGGTTGTAATCGGCGCATTATTGGGAACGAAAATCATGGAAAAAATGTCCAATGCTCATATCCGCAAGGTGTTTGCGTTTTTGCTGGGCATTGTCGGCGTGGAAATGCTTTTACGCGGCTTTGGAATAAACTTTTAGCGTTGTGGGATGGTTGTTTGGGAGCCGGAATCTGAGGATAAATAATAAATGAATACCGCAAATACTCCATCACCCGTTGATCCGCTGCCGCCGGGGGGCAATGCGTCTCATGCGCCGGTCAAAGATGAATTTGTCATTCAGGATGCGGCCGCGTGGGTGTTGCGTGTTGGTGTGATGCTCAGCGTCGCGGTGATGATCCTGGGTTTGACCATCAGCTTTATTCACGCGCCGCCCACGGTCAAGGAAATGCGGCATGTCGTTTTCACCACCAATCCCAAGCTGTTAATGCAGGGTGTTATTCATGGTCAGGGAAAAAGCATTATCGACCTTGGACTGCTGCTGCTGGTATTAACTCCCATTACCCGCGTTGCGGTATCTGTGGTGCTCTTTGCAATTGTTGATCATGACTGGTTTTACACATGGGTGACGCTGGCGGTGCTGCTGCTAACGCTGATTTCACTGCTGTTTTTGCACTAAACCCAGGCTTGCCCGATGATGCGGCCGCACATGATTACAAAGCGGCACGCGAACCCTGCATCAATTTCTTGCGGCCTGTGCGTACCATTTTCTCCATTTTTTTCAGCGGCTTCCAGATACGATTACGGTTTTGATAACGCTCCAGTAAATGCTGATATTGCAGCGAGCCGGCGATCAGGCAGCGGTGAATGTCGGCATAGCGCCGCGAGATCAATGACCACCGATCGGAAAGTGCGTCGCCTGCGATCTGATCATGGGCGGCCATACGCACACATTCATAGAGATCGTAAAAAATGCTCGGATCAGCAAACATCGCCCGCAATTGCGGCAGGCCATAGCTGCTGCCGCGCAAATTGTCAGAGAGAAAATGGTTCGCAAAAACCTCGATGTTCCGCTTCTGTTCCGGCCCGACGGGCAAATCAAGCGCCCTGGCCATGCGCAGTAACTGGCTTTCAGCCCGACCGAAAAGTTGATCATAATCGACAAAGACACGATGGTCGGACAAGGTTTCAGAAACCGCGCTGTGCATATTTTCCAGCCACAGCACAAATCCGGATTCTCTGTCCGCCAGGCCGCAGCGTTCCAGTGATTCGGCAATGCTCAGCGGATTTCTGATGGCAATCACATAGCTCGGCCGCACATTGAGCCGGTGAAAAATGATTTTCCATATCGGCAGCAGGCGGCCGATATGCGGGTCTTTCAGACCCCACGTGGTGTACGCGTTAAATTCTTTGCGCAGATAAGCTGTGGTTCTGGCAATAAGCTTTTCGCACTGTGGATGATCCAAAATTTTCCCGCAGTTCACGCCGCTGGTCTGGTGCGAGGCGCCAATGAGATCAAGAAACTGCTGATTAAGTTTCCAAATCCGCTGGTCTTCCCAGTAACCGCGCGGATTGAACATGTTGGGAGCCAACAGATTGTTGCCCAGCGTAACACCCAGGGTATGGACCGCCCGGGCAATGGTACTTGTGCCGCTGCGCTGCATTCCCAGCACTACAATAACTCGTCTGGCTGCGGTCATATTTGCCTTCTCCCGAAAAAAGCCAACAACTTCAGGTCTGGCCGCCAAATCCAATGATGACCACCATCACCGAACATATTGTATGGTCGATGAATTGCTGATGAAAGCTTTTTTTTCAGCTTCTTCCGATCGCCATTGGCGGTACGGCCACGATCGCCGCATTGGTTTAATGCGGCAAATCGTATCACCCGGTACGGGCGATACGGAATGCTAAACACGCTGGAGAGATAAAAGTTGCACGCTGGGCGGGATTATCCCGCGGATACCACACCCATTGAACCGGGCTTGCCGGATCCGGGCATCAGTTCGGGGCGACCAATGGCGCGATAAATCAGACCGGCAGCCAGCACCTTGGTGCTGCCCAGGCAATTGCGGCCATCAAATACGTATTTGCCGCGCATCAGCGAAGCGATGTGCGGCCAATCCTGCGTGATAAATACCGACCAGTCGGTAATCAGGGCAATGGCATCAGCACCGCGCGTGCAGTCATCCACATTGCTGGTCCAGGTTACTTTGTCGCCGAGCATGCGCCGGGCGTTTTCCATGGCCTGCGGATCATACACACGGACTTTTATTCCCGCGGCCAGCAAGGCATGAATAACCTCCATGCTCGGGGCTTCGCGCATGTCATCCGTATCCGCCTTGAACGCCAGGCCCCAGACCGCAACCTGCGGATCTGTAACGCCCGAAAGTGCTTTGATAATGCGCGCGGCAAACGCCTTTTTCTGCCGCGTGTTGGCTTTTTCAACCCCGCTTAACAAGTGCGGCTCAAGCCCGAATTCGTGCATCTGATGCACCAGTGCCGCAACATCTTTGGGAAAACATGATCCGCCATATCCCACGCCGGCTTTCAAAAACGAAGGACCGATGCGCTTGTCCGTGCCGATGCCCACGCGCACCGATTCAATATCCGCGCCGATCACCTGAGCCAATTGGGACAACTCATTAATAAAGCTGATGCGAACCGCCAGCATGGCGTTGGATGCGAACTTGGTAAGTTCGGCACTCTGCCTGCTCATGGAGAAAATCGCATAGCCGCGATCAATCAGGGGCTGATAAATTTCGCGCAGCACATCCATGCCGGCATTGGAGTTGGCGCCGAAGACAATCCGGTCCGGCTGCATGAAGTCCTGAATGGCGGTGCCTTCGCGCAGAAATTCCGGGTTGTTGACCACCTCAATACGGTGTGGACTCCGGGCCACCTGCTGGGCCACTTTTTCACCCGTACCCGGCGGTACGGTGCTTTTAATTACCAGTGTTTTCGGTCCGTTGGCGTGTTTGAGCACATCGTCCACCGCGGCAAACAACATGCTTAAATCCGCCCCGCCCTTCGGTGATGGGGGCGTGCCGACGGCGATAAAAATGCTTTGCGATTCCCTGATGGCCGATGCAATATCCGTGGTGAAGCTCAGCCGTCCCGCCGCGGTTTCGGCCAGAATTAACTCCGATAAACCCGGTTCATAAATCGGAACTTTTCCCTGTGACAGACCGGCAACACGCCTGGCGTCCACATCCACGCCCGTAATTTTATGGCCCAGTGCGGCCAAACACGTGCCACTGACCAAGCCGACATAACCGCATCCGATCACCGCAATTTTCATTCAAACTCCAAAATCGTTGACGAACAGGTTCGTCGGGGTAAAACCTAGGCCTCACTGCGCCGGGACTCATCACTCACCGGCATATTATCGGCAATTTTCACGATTCGTTTGAATTTGTCCAATGAAAACCGAAATCTGGTAAAATATCCGCAGCGTGCGAAGCTGGTCGGCGTGCGGAATTGTTTATGGGCCGACGGCGGCGCTTTTGGTGGATGGCCGGGATTTGACCGGGCAACAACTCCCGACGGCAAATGGGATGGGGTAAGCTATGTTTATTGATGAAGCCGAGATCGAAGTATTTGCGGGCCAGGGAGGCAACGGATGCGTTTCCATGCGCCGCGAGAAATATATTCCTTTGGGTGGACCCGATGGCGGCGACGGCGGTGACGGCGGAAGCGTGTATCTGGAAGCCACGGAAGGGGTTGAAACCCTGCTGGACATGGTGGGGCGGCATCACTGGCGCGCCGGCAACGGTGAGCATGGCCAGGGAAAAAAAAAGGCCGGCAGAGACGGCAAGGATCTGGTGATCCGCCTGCCCGCCGGCACCATGGTGTATGACGCACTGACCGGCTTGCTGCTGGTGGATCTTGTGCCGGTTGGAAAACGCGCGCTGGTGGCCAGAGGCGGAAAAGGGGGACGTGGAAATCTGCAATTTACATCGTCCGTGCGGCAGGCCCCC
>JAJZJL010000074.1 GCA_021810145.1 Planctomycetota bacterium
CGGATTGGGGGATGTATCCAGCGATTTAATGGCCACAGGTTCGATTTCTCTCTGGGCCCAACGCACATGGGGAAGCGCCACGGTTTTTCCTTCTTTCCATGCCTGAAGCACCAGCGTGGAGGTTTCCACTTCCTGTTCCATGGATAAAAACAGCATAATGGTTTCCGCGCGGCGGAATTCGGGTGTGTCCTGCAACTGATGGCAGACATCCAGAGAGCGTAAGTGGCGCTGTTCCGGCGTGATGGCCGAGAGAACATTTCGCATTTCCTTCCGCAGATCATTTTTTTGCATGACTTGATTTCCTCATCCTGCAGTTCGCGCCTGGGGATGTTACCCTTTATCGTCTTGTTGTGCCTTCGCCCAAGCCTTGTCCAATTCCGCCAGCCGCTGAAGATATCGACCTATCTCCGCTTCATGGCCCCGGTCCGTTGGCTGATAATAGTGCTTTTCCACGCCCAAGTATACCTGTGGCACATATCCCTCCGGAAATTGGTGCGCATAGCGGTATCCTTCATGACCCAATTGCCGGGCACCGGGATAATGCGCATCGCGCAGCGGTTGCGGCACGGGAATGGTGCGGCTGTTTTTTACATCGTCCATGGCCTGATCAATGGCCAGGGTCACACGATTGCTTTTGGGAGCACAGGCCAGATAAATTGCAGCCTGAGCCAGAGTGAGCCGGCACTCCGGCATGCCGACAAACTCGGTTACCTGTACGGCTGCGGCGGCCAGTAAAAGGGCGGTGGGATCGGCGTTTCCGATGTCTTCGGAAGCACAAATCGCAATTCGCCGGGCGATAAATCGCGGATCATCTCCCGCCGCCAGCATTCTTGAAAGCCAATAAACTGTGGCATCCGGGTCGCTTCCGCGCATGGATTTAATCAATGCGCTGGCCGAGTCATAATGGTCATCGTCGTCATAGACCATGGCCTTGGCCTGAATGGAATCGCGGGCGATTTCCAGCGTGATATGGATATTTGGCCCGGAATTGCCGGCAGCGGGGCGTTGGGAAAGCACGGCTATTTCCAGGGCGGTCAAGGCCCGTCGGGCGTCGCCATCGCATATTTCCAGCCAATAATCCATCGCCGCGGCATCCACCGTGAGCTGGAAGGCTCCCAGCCCGCGCACCGGATCCGTTATAGCGCGCTGGAGCAGATTGCGGATATCTTCCGCAGTCAGAGGTTCAAATTGAAATATCTGGCTGCGCGATACCAGCGGAGCGTTAACGGAGAAAAAAGGATTCTGCGTGGTGGCACCGATGAGGGTGATGATGCCGTTTTCCACATCCGGCAGAAGTATGTCCTGCTGCGTTCGGTTAAAGCGGTGAATTTCATCGAGGAAAAGAATTGTGCGCTCGCCCGTGCTTTCCAATTGTGTTTTGGCCTGCGCCAGTACATCGCGCACGTCTTTAACGCCGGCGGCGGCGGCATTGATGCGTACAAAGTGCCGGCGCGTGGCTCCGGCAATGAGTTCCGCCAGCGACGTTTTCCCGGTTCCGGGCGGACCGTAAAAAATCAGACTCACCAGCCGGTCGGCTTCAATCATGCGGCGCAAAAGCTTGCCCGGTGAGAGAATGTGCTGCTGCCCGACAAATTCCACCAGCGTTTCCGGCCGCATTCTTGCCGCCAGCGGGCGGGCCGCGTTGAGGCGTTGTTCCCGGGAGGATGTAAAAAGATCAGGCATGACCCAGCACCCAATTGGACTTGCGGTAAGACGAGAAGAATAGATCGCCCAGGTATCGCTTACCGCTGGGATCGGCCCAGTCCATAGCCGCCGATTCCACCGACAATCAGCGATAGAACCTGCGTCAGAAATTGCTTCGCAAAGAAAAGCACAAGGATTATAACAATCAGTGAGGCAACAAGCGTGACGAAAAAGTAGAAACGCTTGTCCCACGATTCCCGTTGTTTGTCTTGATGGACAAACTCATGAATTTGCCGCTGCTGCGCCAGCACTTCGTCCACCTGCTTCTCGGTGATGTCGAGGGAATCTTTCCCAATGACCCGCTGCAGCAGCAGTGAAAAGGAAGGTTCTTTGTCGCCGGATCGAGCTGCCGGTTCTATTCCACCGTCATCCGGCATAGTCGTTCTCCGTAGCGGTAGTGCCTCCGAGCGCTTCCCCAGGCGACCGGGATCCGTGTGTCAGCAAAGGGGAAATGGTCCGGCTTACGAGATTGCTGAGGTTGTCGTGGACCTGCCGCCGGATCGCAAGTTTCAGAAGGAACCTTACTTCCGTTTCGGAGAGACGCCCATTCTCTCGCGCGGATTGTATGTCCTCAACCAGCGCAGAGAGGCAATCCTTGTAGGCGGCGAGATGTATCTCGCGGGGAGAGCGACGGCCCTCCACGGAATAGCTAAGTTTTAAATTGCTGCCGCGCATGAATCACCAGTTTTCCATTGTCCACGATTGCCTTGGCAATTTCAAGTCTTGCGGAATTCGATTGAGCAATGAAACGCGGGTGTTTGGCACACTGCACGGGGCGCGTCATTCTCACTCACCGGGCATTTCAGCGTGCCACCATCTCCGGAGTTCTCCGCTGAACGTAACAATCACCCAATTCCTTCCCGGCAGCCGTCAGAACGTCGCGGTTGATGATGTTTTCAAATCACTCCCGGTTGCCACCGAGATGGAAACCAGCGGCATGATGGCACCGTGGCGCGTCCCCATAAACTCACCGCTCCTTCGCGCAGCAAAAAGGGCCAGGCTCGAATTCGGCCTGGCCCTCGGGATGCCTGCCTCGCTCTCAATAATAATTTACGCCGAAGCGCCAACCGGGGTTGGCATGGCTTCGCGGGTAAGAACTTTCTGAGCCGGTTCCCAACCTGATTCCTGTCCGGCTTCTTCCAGCGATTTGCCGGCCGGTTCTTTGATGCACACAGCCGTGAGCACCAGTCCAATCAGTGACATGCCCGCGGAGAGCAGCATGCCGCCGCTGAAGCCAAGCTTCACGAGAATACCATTAAGGAACAACACGCCCAGAAAGGCACCGATTTTAGCAATCCCGGCCGAAATTCCGTGACCGGTGGTGCGGAGATTGACGGGATACAGCTCGGCCGCAAGAACAAACGTGGTAACATTAGGTCCAAATTCGGCGAAGAAGTAACTTAAGCCGAATACGGTGATAAACGCCGCGGCGTTATGCGCTAATGCTGGAATGACGCCAAGCAACAGGAACATCAGGCCCATGAGCGCAAAGCCGAGCATCTGAATAAATTTCCGGCCCAGCTTATCGCTGAACATGAAGGCCACCACGTAGCCCGGAACCGCAAAGATTCCGAAGATTAAAACATTCCATGCCGCGGAGGTGATCATGGAAGCATGCGGAGCCACTGAATTGATAATCGTCGGCATGCCGATGGTATTGCCATAGTAGGCGTAATCAAAAACAAACCAGCAACCCGCGGTGCCCAGAAGAGTCATGGCATATTTGGCAAGAGGCTCGCGAACCACTGAGGCGGTGTCCCGGGTGGCGGCACGGGCGATACCTTCGGAATACGTCGAAAGCGACTTGGCCGCGGCGGCCGCCTGGCCCTTGGCCCGGGCGAGCCAGCGCGGCGATTCCGGCATGGTGCGACGCAGAATAATAACGCCAAGCGCCGGCAATGCACCCAAGCCCAGAGCAATGCGCCAGGTCAGTTCATGACTGACGCCCGCCGACAGCATGGTCAAAATCACAATCGGGCCGGCCAGAAAACCCAATGCCTGGCAGGAGAACACCATGCCTACCATCTTGCCGCGTGATTCACGGTTTGCATATTCGCTCATAAGAACTGCGGACAACGGATAATCTCCCCCGATTCCAAAGCCCATGATGGTGCGCCAGATGATCATGGAAATCGGACCGCCGGCGAATGCGCTTCCCAGGGCACCGATGGTCATCAGAATGGCTTCAATGCCGTAAACACTTTTACGGCCGATTTTGTCTGCGATTGTACCGAATACAATGGCACCAATGAATGTTGCCGCCAGTGAAACGGAACCCACCAGTCCCATCATCCATGCGAAATTGGCTTTGGTCCCGCCATCGGCGAGGAAGCCCTTCATCCATTCCGGTCCGGCTAACGCCAGAGCTGTACCAATAACCGTCAGGTCAAATGCCGAGGTGAAAAATCCCATGCCCGCAGTGATGATGGCCCGCAGGTGAAAGCCGCTGAATTTTACTTCATTCAGCGCCTCCGACACTTCTGCGGCGTGAAGATCATTGTTGGTTGCCATGCTGTTGACTCCTCAAAAATTGGTTGGTGACAAAAACCGACGCCGATCTTTGCACGTCCAACGAACCATAACCGTCTGCAAGTTTATACAAAGCCAATTTTTTTATTCTGTTTATTCCATGTTAAAATTTCATGAACATTCTTGCGTCAACCATCTAAAATCGCGAAATTCTTATACGCGAATGGCATAATGGGATCATTTGTTAGCATTGCGCTAACAAGATGTAATCCAATGGATAATGTTGCGCTAATTCGGGCATTTGTGGCGGAAAATCCTTGCTCCCAAGCCGCGGTATATCATATTCTTTAAGCAGGATTGTGAGACCGAGTTTGCAGACGCGCTGCCGTGGTTTGTGCCTGGTGGCGAAGCAGAGGGCGGAATGGCCCTAAAATTCCGGAGGTACGGTTTATGACCCCGCCAGTATCCGCTGAAAATGTTTCGCGTGCCAATGGTGCACAACATGGATCCCACAGTGCACACGCGCCGCGTATGATTCCGGTGGCACCGGATCAGCATGTCAAGCGGCATGCGATTGATATAAAGAATCTGGAAGTATTTTATGGCAAAGGGCGGGCGGTACACGGCGTGAACCTGCAGATTGCTCATGGCGAAGTCACCGCCTTTATCGGGCCATCGGGTTGCGGTAAATCAACCATTCTCCGTTGCCTGAATCGGATGAATGATCTGATCAAACATTGTCAGGTTCGCGGCAGCATTAAAATTCACGGGGCCGATATTTATGATCGCCGCACCGATGTAATGGAATTGCGTAAACGCACGGGAATGGTCTTCCAAAAGCCCAATCCATTTCCGAAAAGCATTTTTGATAATGTGGCTTATCCGTTGCGGATTCATGGTGTTCGCGGGAAAGCTGTCATCGCGGAAAAGGTTGAAAAATCCCTCCGATCGGCCGGACTTTGGGAAGAGGTAAAAGATCGCCTGCATGTTTCGGCGCTTTCGCTTTCCGGCGGCCAGCAGCAGCGGCTGTGCATTGCCCGGGCGATTGCGGCAGATCCCGAAGTGCTTTTAATGGATGAACCTTGCTCGGCACTTGATCCCATTGCCACGAAGACCGTTGAATCGCTGATTAATGAATTAAGCAAAACCATCACCATTGTTGTTGTCACGCATAATATGCATCAGGCCGTGCGTGTGGCGCATCAGACCGCCTTTTTCTATATGGGCAATCTCATTGAAGCGGGGCCAACTGACAAAATGTTTCACAATCCCGAGCATCAGCAGACCTTGGCCTATGTGACCGGACAGTTCGGATAATTGCGCCAACGGTCCGACCGCGGTCAGTTCATGACCAATACCGGTTGGAGTTCCCGCGTGGCTTTCCTTTGATCCGGCGGGCTGTGGCATGACCGTGGTTCCTGGTGGCACGGCTTACCGTTATGGGTGTATAAAGCGACACCGGCGGTAATGTTGGGCCTTCTTCCAACAATCCGCCGGTGTCATGAGGAGGGAGCCTTCCGTTGTTGTTACTCGACGGTTCCCTGCCGATGGTTGTTACTCTTGATGATCCTCCTTTTCAGAGCCATAGGTATCCCCGACGACGCCGTCGGGCGTGATGAGAAATAATTTGTCGCTTAACGGGTTTGCGGACTTGGTGTAGCGCAATTCCACCTGATGACGGAACCATCTGAGCGTTTTTTCATCATCACAGGAAAAAGCCAGCAGAACATCACGGTCCGGAGCGGCCATGTAGAAATTTTTTCCCAGATGGGGCCGCAGATGTTTTTGCACCAGCGGAAGCATGATCCGGGCGGCATTGAGGGGATGATCCACCGGAAAGCTGAAGAGCGTGTAGTTATCGCACCGGCCGCCGGTCATATTCAGTTCCCGCGTATCACGAAGCAAATTGCCGATGGCATGTTCGTGCAAAGTTTCCTGGTCGATACCCCAAAGGCGGCAATCTTCCATGCTTACCAGCGTGGTGCGTGACTTGACCTGATAACAGATGGTCAGATCATTTATCCATTCTTCAAGCATAATGGATGCGGGAAGTTTGGCGGCTAATGTGCGCGGCACAAGCACGGGAAATATTTCGCTGCGCACCGTTGCCCAAGGATCCTCATTTTCTGGAATTTCCTGATCCGAATCCTGCACCAGCAATTCATCGAAGAAGCGTTTAACGTTTTCCGCCAGGTGTTCGGGTTGTTCCGTGAAAGTGTGATGCAGCGGTGAAACACGAATTCGCATTCCGCCAACGCTGATGGTTTCATCATCCACCGGCGCAACAGCCGCGGTGGGTGAAATATCTTTGGCCAGATCCACAACGGCCTGAATAAAGGGGCTTTTGAGTGTATCCTGCACGCCTACGCGCACCGCCGCGATGATGCCATCCTCGATGGGTTTGAGAAAATTGACGGCCTCGCAGGTGCCCCGGCAGGATGCAAAGACCACATCGTTCCCATGGAACACGGCCCAGAAGCGGGCACCGGTCTGGGGCTGCTTTTTCATGACTTTGCGCACCAGACCGAAAAACATTCCGGCGCGGTCAATGCCCTGCGCGGTGCAGGTGACATGGTGCATGCCGAGAACCTGCTTGGGCGATTCGGTAAGGCGCATGTTTTCATAGCGTCCAAGCCATTGTTTAAATCGCGCCAGAGCGTGGCGCGGATTCACCGGCACCGCCGCCTCATTATGTTGTCCGCCGGGCCGATCAGATCCCTCTGCCTGAAGGCTTCCGGCGGTCATTTGCAATTCCATCTGGATGCTCTCGGACGGATCATGAATCAGCAGATGGCCGTCATCACGTTGCACCGCGGTGAAGTCATTGGGAATTTCAACCGCGAATCCGTCACCGGTTACTGTCTTCCAACCTCTCATGGGAAAACCTCCAAAGAGCCGCGGATATGGCGGGATATTGCTTCACTCTGGATATACAACGCCAGACCATGAAGACGCCGCCCCGCGGCCAGATTCAGTTATTCAACTCTCGTTCGTCGCTGCGGTTCTGTGATATGTCAAAACCGCCGAAAACCAAAATGTTAATACTTCTATCGAACCGGATGGAGCCAAACATTAAAACAAATGTCATCGAAAATTCTTCTGGGACGTGAAGCACCGGGACGAACGTTTATCCGGTGGTAATGCGCCGGACAAAACAACTTAATCGGTAACGGCGTGGCCGGGGTTTTCCGGTGCCGGCACCGCTGTTCGCCGCGTTGTGCGCCATCGCCAAACCAATAAAATCGCGTATGATGGGATCGCCCATAATGGAGATTGCGATAATGAGCGGCGGATTATTTGACCAACCTTTGTTTGATGCTCCCGATAAATCACACCGCAAATCCGGGACGCGGAGACGGCCGGCTGACGAACCGGTTTCCGGCGGAATTAAACCGGCGGCCGGCACGTCCGTGTCTGGGCAATCGTTAAACACCGATAAACCAGCGGCTTTGGAAACAACATCGGCATCCGGGGGTGATCGCCGTGTGTCGGACATCGGTTTGCCGCAGGGGCAGCCTGCCGCAACACCGCCGGCGGTGGTGCCGGTGCATTCGGTCAGCGAAGTCAACGGACTTATCGGGCGTGTGCTGCAGGCGCAGTTGCCGGCGGTACTGCGTGTGCGCGGAGAAATTTCCAATTTCAATGTATACAGCAAGGGCCACGCATTTTTTAAATTGAAGGATCAACGGTCCGAGTTGCCCTGCATGATGTGGCGTAATGATCTGGAGAAGCTGCGTTTTTCCCCGGCGGATGGCCTGGCGGTAATCGCGGATGGCGAGGTGAAGCTGTACGAACCGCAGGGCCGGCTGCAGTTATATGTCCATTCCATGATTCCGCAGGGGGCTGGAGAACTGGAACTGGCGTTTCGGCAATTGTGTGACAAGCTGCGCGCGGAGGGATTATTTGACGCTGCGCGCAAACGACCCATTCCGGCGGTTCCGCGGGATATTGTAGTTATCACCAGTGCGACGGGTGATGTATTTCATGATGTATTGACCACTGCCTGCCGCCGCTTTCCCAATATTCATATTATGCTTTTTCCGGTTCAGGTGCAGGGCGCGCCGGCCGCGGGGGATATTGTGCGAGCCATTGAATGCGTCAACGCGCATGCGGCGGCGATTGGGGGTGTGGATTTGATTCTACTGGTCCGCGGCGGCGGTTCGCTGGAAGATTTATGGGCCTTTAATGAGGAAGCTGTGGCGCGGGCGATGGTACGCAGCGGTATTCCGATTGTGACCGGCATTGGTCATGAGCCGGATGTTACCATTGCCGATCTCGTGGCTGATTTGCGAGGTCCAACGCCGACCGGCGCGGCGGCAATGGCTGTTGCGGACAAAGCGGCGCTGCATCGTGATGTACAGGCTCAGGCGGAGAAGCTTGTGCGGGAATTATCGGCGCGCTGGCGGGAAAGCGAACACATTCTGTCGGGGCGGCAGGCGGCTTTAACGGACGAGATTTCCCGCATGGTGCGAACGGCGGCGAAAAAAACCGATTTGGCCGGTCGGCAGATTGCCGCCATTGAACCGCGGCACGCCATAGCCCAGGGCTGGCGGCGGCTGGAGAATGCAACGCAGCAGTTGCGGCAGGGTGAATTGGAACTGATCCGGCAGACACGGGAGCGTTTGTCGCAGTGTGCCTCTCTGCTGCAGAGCCACGGTCCGCAAAGCCGCCGCGCCCAGTACCATGCCGTGCTGATGGGCTTAAGTACCCAGTTGGTTTCCGCAATGCGTCATAAGCAGCTGTTAAGCAAGCAGCGATTGGCGGATTTGGAAAAGCAATTGGACCTTGCCGGGCCGATGCAGGTGCTTAAGCGCGGTTTCACGATTACCACGGATGCCAAAGGGGTGGTGATTCAATCGGCCGTACAGGTAAACTCCGGCGAGATGATTCAAACACGCACGGCGGATGGATCGTTTGGCAGTGTCGTTAAGTAGCTTGATTTCCTCGCGTCGGGTTAGCGCAAGCCTGAAGCTTGGCGGAACGCTGGACCAGGTGGCTGTTGCGTTAATTAAACGCACCTTTTATTCGCGTATAACAAAATAAAAAATATTTGACATTTTCCTTGACAGTCGCCGAACAATGTATATACTTTCGCTTATGAATCTGTTTCATAAACCGTTGACATTCTAACGGTGTGTGTGAAGCCGGTTCACGTGAATAACTCTGTTGAGCTTATCAACTCGTGCGGCGATCCTGGTTAACACGCCGTGTGTTCTGTTGGTGGCATCAATGATCAATATCCTCGCGCTGGGGTGAACGTTTTGTGCGCCGGCGGCACCATTGTGTATACAGCAGTCAATGTGACTGTTCGGGTTTCTTTTATGGGAGGTCTTTTATGACTACTTCGTTCGGAAAAATCACAGCGGTATTACTGGGATCGGCGGCTCTGATGATCTGTTCGGCGGGCGTTGCATCCGCCACCAACATCATCAACAACCCGGGCTTTGAAACTGGGCCAACCAATCCCGTCACACCCAACGATTGGCAGTACTCCCCGGCCGGTGCCTCTCGTGACAACACCAACCCGTACGGCGGCTCTTCGTACGAAGCGAATTTGAATAACATAACAGAAGCCACCAACGCCAACGTATTTCAACAAACGGCATTCGGCACCGTGACCCCGGGCACACAATACACTTTCAGCTTCTACAGCGAATTTCAGGGGGCTAGCGGCGGCATCGGGCAGGCACAGCTTGAATTCATGAATTCCACCGGTGGCGTACTTGCCGGGTCGCCGGTATTTATCAATTTGCCCAACACAACCTCAAATTTCGGGGTTCCGGCTGGATATCAGCTTACCAGCCAGAACTTCACCGCACCGACCGGTGCCTCGGCCATATTTGTATCGTTTAACGCCACCACCGGGGCGGTTACGGGTTCTGTTGCACATGCTTATGTTGATAACGTGAGCTTCGCACCCGTATCCACGCCGGAACCAGCCTCGCTGGCTCTTCTGGCCGTTGGCGGGGTGGCGCTGCTGGCCTTGCGCCGGCGGGTTGCCTGACGCGAATGCCGTGCGTGGTTCCAATAACTTTGTTTAACGGGAACTGCGTGCACAACTTTTGTTTGATCCCATAATCGGCTGCGGACAATGCCCGCGTGCATTGTCCGCAGCCAGGGGATGATTCCGCCACGCGGAGTCTGTTTCGGTAGTTATGGGCCGCCGGGTAATCCGTGGCATAAGTTATCAGCATAAGGGCTGTTTCCGTTCGCGTATAACGAAGAAAAAAAATGATTTTTTTTCTTGACAATGCGGATATTAGTATATAGAATCCCGTATGAATCAGTTTCATAAACCGTTATCTATGTAACGGTCGGCGATGAAACGGGTTCAATGAACATTTGAGCAGAATTCATCGGCTTGGCGGTACAACAGTTCAAATATCCGCATGAAAGCCGGTGACAGATAAGTAAAGCCCTTTTTTTGGTTTGGGAGAGTCCTGAGCCGGGGGGTGAATCAGGAGTGTAACGGTCAATGTGACTGTTTGAGTTTCCTTATTTTTGGGAGGTCTTATATGACTACTTCGTTCGGAAAAATCTCGGCGGCTGCAATGGCGTCTTTAGCTGGCTTGATGTGTTCTGGGGGATTGGCGGGAGCCGCGACAATCTCACTGGCTAACGGCACGACTAACAATGCGACACTCAATGAGACGGTTGCCACCCCGATGGGAAGCAATTCGTCGGTCGTCGGTTCCTCTGGTTACGGAGCCACTGGCTATATCATGTTTGGCACGGATGTGCCGTCGAACGTAACCTATGGGTACAACGAAACAGGTACAGCTCCAACTGCTGTCGATGTGAACTATTCGTACAATACTGGCGACATCGCCACCGTCGAGTCGCTGCCATCTTGGCTTACCACTACCACGACTACCGGGACGACAACCTCCACTTCCGCTAATATCGCGATGGACCCCAGTTTGAATTCTGCAAATTATTTCACGGCGGCTGCATATGGCTACCCGGCCATGAGTGTGACGGGGCAACCCTTTCCAGGAAGTTATCCGACCACTTTGCCGTCCAACAATCCCAACTACGCCCCGTCTGGAAGCCCGCTTCAGACCGGTGAGGGTGGTGTGAACGGCACAACTGTTGGTACCTTATATAAACTCTTCGACATCACCCTCGGAGCGGGTGCCCCCAGTAACTTCAAATTGGGCATTATTTCACCGCAGGGTTACGACGCGCTTTCGCAAATACAGGTCGCTGACGGCTCGGCGTCGACATCGGTTAATATTGATCCTGCGCAGAATCTCGGCTTCTACTTTTTTAATATCGCGGGTGCCCAAGCTGGCGATACGCTGGTGATTTCTGCGGCAACCTCACCAACTGTGGCGGGTGGCTATTTCACCCACAATCCCTATGGAACGAGCACAGATCTCGTTGGGATGACTTTCGACGCGCCCACTGTTTCAACTCCCGAACCGGCCAGTGTCGGCCTCTTGGCTCTTGGCGGCTTGGGAATGTTGCTTATTGGCCGTAAGCGGTCAGTCCGCAGGACGGCTTGAATCGTGTAATGATGGCGGAAGCGCTTCGGGTGTTCCGCGGCGCTTCCGCCTTTGTTCCTGCTCTCTCAGTGTGTCCGGGAGCAGGACAAGACCTCTTTTTTTTGGCAGGGCAGGTTGCCCCTTTTTGGAGAACCAACATGTATACCAATCGGTTTGCCCCATCGGTTCGTAAAACCTCCAAGTCCGGTTTTACGCTTATTGAACTGCTGGTTGTCATTTCCATTATCGCCCTGCTGATAGCCTTGCTGCTGCCAGCCCTGGCCCGTGCCAAGCAAGAGGCTCTGACCACGGCCTGTGGCGCGAACCTACACAGCATCGGGCAAATCTTGGCAGAGTATGAAAATTCTTATGAGGGGGCAATCCCGTCGGGGAATGCCTATATCAATGGGGGCTACAATCTTTATCCGGCCGCCGAGTGGGACATCCTGCTTTATACCTATAACGCTGGTCTCGACCCGGTCCGTTACGTCCAATGGAACGGCGTTGGAGGCTCCACACCTAACTATCCGGTCGCGTCCAGCTCTGGCCCAGCCTTTCTTGGAACCTTTACCTGCCCAGCTTCTCAAATAAAGCCCACGCTGGGTCCAGCTTGGGGCGTGCAAGTGGGCTGGTTTTGGTCGGATTACGCGGCGAACCCCAACTACTTCTGGACCTATGCGGGACCGGGGTGCGGATATTGGGATAACATTGACACCGTCAACATGCACGCTTCCAATGTTAAGGACCCCGGGAGTGCCATTGCCATCGGTGACGCTACGCAAACCTCAAGCTGGGGCGGCAGTTGGATGATCATGAGCGACTGGATCCAGAACAGTGGGGGAAACCCAAGTGCTGCGCAGCCGTATGTGAACGACCCCAATTATCTTGTGCCAGCCAACGGGTTTTCCTCAAGCGAAACGGTCAATGAAGACATTCTTCAGCCGAACCAGCCCGCGATCAATAACCTGACCGGTATGCGTTACCGCCACATGCAAACATCGGCCAACACGGGCGAAGCCAACGGCCTGTATTTCGACGGCCACGTTGAAACATTACCGATTAACAACAATGTTGCCGGTGCAGCGGTCAGTTCGCCCGCCGCCAATGGGACGCGTGGATTGCGAATCCAGAATATTGTCAATCCGGAACTTCCCAGCAGCGTCGGATTGTTCTGATTAACAGGAATTTGACTTCAAATAGGAAGCATCATGGAAAATCGATGGCGTAGGGGCTTGCTTAAACGCGGAATTGTGGCAATCGGAGCGGTGGCACTCGCCGCCTTGTGCGGCGGTGCAACTCCGGCTCACCACGTTCCGGATGTCGCCGCACCGGCGGGATTGCATTGGAAACTCACCTGGAGTGATCCATTCAATCGCGGTGCGGCTGACCTGAAGGGATGGCATTATGATCTTGGCGGCGGCGGCTGGGGCAACGGCGAATCCGAGGTCTACACCCACTCCCGAAAAAATGTGTTTGTATCCCATGGCAAACTGCACATCAGGGTCATCGGCCGGAAAGTGCATGGAAAAGTTCACTACACCTCCGGCCGCATTACCACACGTAATGTGTTCAGCCAGAAATATGGCCTCTTTGAATTTCGCGCACGCCTGCCCCGTGGTACCGGCTTATGGCCCGCCATCTGGATGATGCCGGAAAAATCCGCATACGGCTCCTGGCCGCAGTCTGGTGAGATTGACATTATGGAATCGCGTGGCAATGGCATCCATCAGGTTCAGGGAAGCCTGCATTCCGGTAATGCCGCGGGACAGAACAACAACCAAACCAAGGTTTATAACCTGCCGCATCATCAAACCACCACGCAATGGCACACCTATGCCTTGGAGTGGGAGCCGATGCCCGATCCGGCTAATCCGGCCGTGCGTACGGTGCAAATTAAATGGTTTGTCGATGGGCATTTGTATGAAACCCACCAGGGCGGATGGACGGTTCCATCAACTGCGGGTGCCGGCCATCCGAACGCGCCATTTGATCGCAGATTCTATATTATATTAAATATGGCGGTCGGCGGTAATTACGTTGGTGGTAAAACTCCCGGCCCCGGAAGATATACGATGGAAGTAAGCGACATCAGAGCGTATGCTTTGGCCAGAAATAGACATTAAGAATATTAAATTGAGAGGTTGGTGAAGGCCATGGGATCGGTTCGAGAAATAGCCAAAGAATTGGGCATTTCGCCCGCCACGGTTTCCCGGGCGATTAACAATCATCCGGCAGTGGCGGCCGGAGTGCGCCAGCGTGTAGTCAAAGCCATGAACCGCTCGCGGTATGTTCCGGCCGTTGGTAAGCGAGAAACCATGAATATAGCATTCGCCTACACCGGCGATTCGTCCCTGGGCTCGCCGTTTGATGCTGCACTCATGCAGGGCATGAGCCAGCGGATGGATCAATTCGGTTTTGACCTGTTGATATTGGATGTTCGCCGGGCGGTTTTGCCGCATGAATCCTTCTCACAGATGTGTGTGCGCAAGGGAATCCGCGGTGCGGTATTGCGCACCACCACTGAAACTCGAAATACATGTGAAACCATTGCTGAAGAGGGTTTTCCATCGGTAGTGCTGGGCGACCGGTTTATATCCAATAAAATTAATTTCATCGCCTGCGACAGCCAATCCACCAGCCGCGAGGCGGTGGAACATCTGATTCATCTGGGGCATAAGCACATCGGAATTGCGATTAATGTGGTGGATGATTCGGATCACACGGATCGGCTCAATGGTTATAAAGAAGCTCTGGTCGGTGCGGGTATACCGGTGGATGAGAAATATATCTATCGTGTACCGGCCCACCGCGAAGGGGGCGTTCAATGGGCTCGCCGTTTGGCAACCATGCCGGACCGCCCAACCGCCTTATATTGCACGGACCCCATGACCGCAGTAGGTGTGCTGAGCGAAGTGCAGCAGATCGGCTGGAAAATTCCGGACGATTTGTCCATCATCGGTTTCGATGATTCCGATATACGTTTCCTTACCTACCCCACGCTTACCGCGGTCTGCCAGGATGCGCAGGAAATTGGCCGCGAAGCCTTTGAAGCTCTCAGCAGCCTGTTAAGTTGGCCCGGCAACGGCTCGCGCGAGCCGTTGATTCAGCGCGTGCTGCCGACACAACTTGAACTCCATGGCACCACGGCGGCTCCGCGCAAGGAACATTAACCGGCTAACCATCGGGATGAGGGATCGGTGGCCCACCCGCGAGGTTTCGATTTTACCGGCTGCTTAACGCAGGTAACCAACAGACAGTCCGTTTTATGCGCCTGCTTTGCGCGTGTTCGGAAAACAGTGATGCGTCGGTAAAAAGAATAATCCGTATGCGTGAACCCATGCGATTTGCAGTAAAAAAAATAAATGTGCGACCATCCCGGTCACCGCAGTGCGCAGTTTTTTTGTTTCCCTGAATTGGAGGAGATTATCAATGATGTCAGCACAAATCCAGAGTTCCAACCGATCCGTGCAGTGTGGCAGCGTTGCCGTTGCAACTCGAAGGTTTTTATTATGCGCTGCAGCGGTGACGGTGTCAGTGGTATCGGTTCGAGCATCAACCATTGCCGGCCCGGCGGTCGCGGCACCTTCCGGGTTGCAATGGACTTCCACCTTCAGTGACAATTTCAGCAGCGCCTCGTCACTGAATGGATGGACCTATGATCTGGGCAATAACAATGGCTGGGGTAATGGCGAATCTGAAACGTATACCAATTCGTCCAGCAATGTAAATGTATCCGGCGGTAATCTCAATATTCAGGCAATCGGCACCGCCACCAGCAGTGGCACCTATTACACTTCCGGTCGCATTACCACGCAGAACCTTTTCAGCCAGACCTATGGCCTGTTTCAATTCAGTGCCGAACTGCCCGCCGGTGCGGGGCTGTGGCCTGCCATCTGGATGATGCCGACCAATTCCGTTTATGGCTCCTGGCCGCAATCCGGTGAAATTGATGTCTTGGAATCCAAAGGCACGGGAACCAACCAGGTGCAGGGAAGTCTGCATTCCGGAACCAGCTATAGCAGTGAGAATACGCAATATAAGGTTTACACTCTGCCCAACAGCGGCTCCACCACGTCCTGGCACACGTACGATCTGCAATGGGAGCCGATTTCCAACGGTTCAGGGGGCACACAGGTGCAGTTGAACTGGTATGTCGATGGCAATTTGTATGAAATGCAAAGCGGTGGATGGACCGTGCCTTCATCCGCACCGGCCGGAGATAACAACGCCCCGTTTGATCAGAGCTTTTATATCATCATGAATCTGGCCGTGGGTGGCAGCTACACCAATTATCAAACTCCGGGCGTGGGCACGTATGACATGAAAGTGGGCTATGTCAGCGCGTATCAGGCGGCGTTGCCGCAGGTTCCCGCGGCGTCGGCGATGGACCAGGCCACGAATTACCAGACGAATTCCAATTTTAACGGCACGAATTCCGGAACCGGTTTCGGGCAATGGAATGTAACATTCAATTATTCCGGCCCGTCCGGTGGCGGCGGCGGCGGAGGTGGGCTGATTATGTCCAATAACACCGGCATTCCCGTGGCCACGCGGGCTTTCGATATTTATGTGTATCCGGGCACATCGGGGGACACGGGCTTGAATACCGACATCACCACGGCCACGCGGGCTTTTACCACAGCGCTGGCACCGGGGCAGACTTTTACCACCGATCTGAACCTGAATAAGGGGCAGACCACCGCCGGTAATCCTGCCCCGCAAAGCCCGGCCACCGCTGATTCCAACATGGGATGGCGATTGCTGGATTCGTCCGGCAAGGTCTTATTTGCCATGACGGCTTTCGGCGGGGGGGCATCCTATTGGTCAACAGATGCCACGGGAACGGTCCAACGTTCGGACATTTTGTATAACTATCAGGTGGATGACACATTTAAATTTACGTTGCTTAATACGTTGGGCGACTATTCGCTCACAGTGTCTGGAAATACCGTCACCGGACAGGCTGTGACATTTTCCGGAGAGATTAATATGCTCACCGGCGGGCCGGCGCAAGTACAATATTTCGACAACAACGGCGGCAACAACAGCGATGTGCAGTGGAGTCAGATGTCCATCAGCGGTGATCCGGTGCCTGAACCGTCGGTGTTGGGATTTTCAGCGCTTGCGGCGGGGGTGCTGGTCATGTTGCCGCGGTGCCGTGGACGTTTTCGCCGGCGTTAAATCTCCGGTGCTGAAAATGGCCATGCGCAATGCAATGGTTGTTGCATGGACTGTTTTTGCCGGAGGCAATGTGATATAAACATTGCCTATGTTGAACCCTTTTCTGGCAGTCATGCAATCCAGGCCGGTCAGTCGCCGAAGAAAATTTCTGGCGCTGGGCGTGGCTTTGTTCAATGACACGCTGCGGCTGGCTTGCGGCGGCCTGATTGGTTTTATCGATCCCATTGATGATCTCGCGGATGTGGTGACGGCCATTGCGCTGGCGGCTATTCTGGGCTTTCAGTGGCCGATGATATTTGCCTGTATTGCGGAAGCAATACCGGGCGTGGCGGTATTTCCAACCTGGACCGCATTTGTGCTGCTGGTGCCCACGACAACCCGCGGGAATGTTGTTGACGAATCGGCAATTGTGCAGGATGCGGATATTGTTTCGGAAAACAGGAACGCGAAACCTGCGTCAAAGGTAAAACCGCGCCCGCGTGATTCGGTTCTGGCCTTGCTGATTGTGGCGCTGGTATCGGGTCTATGCTGGGTACATTGAATGCATGGGCCAGAGTGCGCAAAGAGATTGGAAAAATGGGGGTGGCTCAATGACTCAAGCCGTGGAATTGAATATCGATGGCCTCGTTGGACCAACACACAACTATGCCGGATTGGCGGCCGGGAATATACCATCGATGCTCAATCGCGGGCGCCGGTCCCATCCGAGAAAAGCCGCCCTGCAGGGGTTGGACAAAATGCGCTTGCTTATGGAATTAGGCGTACCACAGGCGGTGTTTCCACCGCATGAACGGCCTTACATTCCGTTTTTAAGAGCATTGGGATTCAGTGGTTCGGATAAAGCGATTATCGCCAGGGCCGGAAAGCAAAATCCGCTGATGCTCGCGAATTGCGGCAGCAGTTCGGCAATGTGGGTGGCCAATGCGGCCAGCGTGTCGCCCTCGGCGGATACGCGCGATGGGAAAGTACATTTCACGCCGGCTAATTTGCTGTCCGAATTGCATCGGTCGATGGAGGCTGCCACCAATGTTCGGATTTTACGGACAATCTTTGCCGATACTCGTCATTTCAGGGTGCATGATCCGTTGCCGGCGGCGTGGGCCATGCGGGATGAAGGCGCGGCAAACCATTTGCGTCTGGCACCATCGCACGGCGAGAGCGGTATAGAACTGTTTACATTTGACTCAGGCCAGCCGTACCAGCCGCTTGAGCCGCCGCATCATTTCCCGGCCCGTCAAAGCCTCGGTGCCAGTATGGCGGTGCGGCACAGGCATGAAATTCGTGAGGATCAGGCCTTTGGAATTCAACGTGCCACGCAGTGTATCGACGCTGGCGCGTTTCATGCCGATCTTGTAGCCATGAGTAATGAAGATGTATTGATTTATCATCAGCAGGCCTTTGATCGCCAGAGCATTGTCCTGATGCGAAAGGCATATCGCCGCTTAACCGGTCGATATCCGCGTTTCGCGGAAATAGCGGAAGACGAGGTCTCTCTGGCGGATGCCGTGCAGACGTATTTGTTCAACAGCCAGTTGGTCACACTTCCCGATGGCACCAGGGCGCTGATTGCTCCGGTCGAATGTCAAAGCCATCCGGCGGCCAGAGCGCAAATCGATCTGCTGAAGCAACAGGGATATTTTCAGCGTGTGGAGTATGTCGATGTGCGGGAATCCATGCTCAACGGCGGTGGCCCGGCATGCCTGCGATTGCGCGTGGTGCTGACCCGAAGAGAATTCGCCGCCATGCATCAGGGTATTGTGTTGACTCCGCGGCTTTATCGGGAACTTGCAGCCTGGGTGAACAAGCATTATCGCGAAACGCTGTTGCCCCGCGATCTGGCCGATCCGGCGTTGCTGCGGGAATCACGCCAGGCACTTGATGCGCTGACAAAGATATTGCGGCTGGGCAATCTTTATGAATTCCAGAATTGACTCTGGTTCGCTCGGATGCGTTAACCGGGCAGTGATGTGGCTGTTGCTGGAGCAATATTGGCCGGGGAATTGGCGGTTGGTCAATCACCGAGAAGATTCAATATGCCGTTGATCATGGAATCGATCAGACGGATATGGGTAATGTGGACGGTTTCATCCTGATTTACCTGGGCGGCGACCTGCCGGAGTTTCGGACCATATTTAGCCATGTCAGCGGGCAACTCGTCGTCCCAGCCATGCACGAGTTCATCGATTTTGTCGAGTTCACCGCGTTCCAGCCATACACCATGGCAACTGCCGCATTCGTCAATGATCAGGCCGCTGTCATCGCCATAGTTGACGGGATGCGTTGAGCCGCCACATTTGGGGCAGGTCAGATGGCGATTAAGCGTATTGAGTTTTACGCCGGTAATGGTCGCGGCCTGCGCAATGGCCATGCACTCCTGTTCACTAAAACGCGCCTTGCGGGCTTCGACGATATTACCCAGTTCACCAGCGTCCAGCCAGTCGCCGCCGCAAGCCGGACAGGTCTCAATATGAACACCCTGATAATCGATACCACTTAAGGGTTGATTGCATTTCGGACATCGCATGGCGTTTCCTAGCATCGCAATGAAGACGTTATGATCCGCAGAGGATACACGGGTCGGTAAGATTCCGTCAAGTTGCAACGACGCCGCATGAGTAGTGGTTTCTCTATCGCTTGAATCTGCTTCGGCCCTTTCGTGCGTTTCTGTATCGGGCGCGGTTATTGATGGCGCAGCTTGCCACACGGTGTTGCGCCGAATCCGTGCCCGATTGTTCCACCGGCCGCAATCAACCAGATGTCCTCAGGCCCGATCCTGTGGATGCACCGGAGGCCGGTGCCGGGGTGCGGCAATCGAACCCCGGGGAGTCTTAGCTGAGTCAGTTGGCACGCATTGGCACAACCGCCGCATGGGCCGCATTTACCGTGGCGGCGGTTGTTTTCGGGCGCGCGCCTCGGCGGCCTTTTCCATGTACACAATGTGCCGAAACATCAGAATAATGCTGGGAAAGTCATGGAGTTCCGCGTACCACTCGAGAACATGGGCCATCCGGCTGGCGCGATGAAATTCCGCCTTTTGCACGAACTGATGAACCGCAGCCATCTCATTGAACAGTTGGATATTACCGGGCAACTGCAGATGGAACACCGCGAGATTAAAAGCTCCTACGGTGGATTCACGATGTTGGAACGGTTTAAGAACGGCAAATTTGGAAAGCACAAAATCAGGATTCATAGGTTGAGCCGGATGGGCTTGGGTTCGGGCAAGGTAATTGCTTACCGCCTGTCTGGCCCATGGATCACGGGGGAATACCCAAGGCAGCATGTTGTAAAAATCTGGATCGTCCGGATATGGATGCGGTTCCTGCCGGGTGTACACGTCGGTATAAAACCAGGTCAGGCGGTCCAGCGGTTCTGCCACAAAGAGATTATTCAGTGCGTCGTTGTACACTTCCTGATGGCGGCTTAAATCATATTCCGCCTCAATATATGTAGCAATGTACAGACCGGGCCACTTTGGTAAGGGCTTGTGAAATACCACACGCGAGGTATTCTTTCCCGCCAGTCGCAGCAGGCAGTATTTCATCACCCCCAGAAGCCCCTGCTGCTGAAGTTGATCCGGATAGGTGCTCACAAGGCTCTGAAGCTCCGAACGGTCGGATCGCATGGCCGCCGCAAAGGCGTAGATGGCAATGATCTCGTTGGCCATCGTCGGCTGACCTGCAAGAAATTGCGGCGCAAGTCGCGTGATGAGATGGAACTGTCCAAGTTGTGCCAGCGACCAAAGCGCTACCGCCTTATTATACGAAGATTTTGATTTTAAGAGCATCGACGCCGCCACGCCAAAATGCCCGGTGTGAAACGCGGCAAACCCCAGATCGCGGCGAGCTTCGCGCTTACGCAACGTGCCGGTCATCCAGCGGTCGCGTAGTGCCGCGGTATCTATTGCCGCCGCCATATCCGGGTTATCGTCCACGATAAACTTACGGTTTGCATAGAGATCAGCGGTTTGCGAGAGCAGATCGTAATCATTGGGATATTCTCCACCAACGCGCGTCGCGCGGCTAAGCAGCGAGGCAATGCGCCATTGCTTAACGTGTCCCCAAGTTAACTCTTCGGTAAGAACCAGCGGTGAATGGGCTCCAGCGAGCTTCTTTGATTCGGCCAATATTGCCGGTTCAAGGTTGGCCAATACATGGGCCAATTGCTTATTATGACAGGCGGCCGGATCGAATATGCTTGCCGGGAATGGCAACAGGCGGTTTTTCAGACTTTGTGCCAGTTCGGACTCCAGCTTGTCGGTGCCATCGGTTCCACGCCACGCCGCCTGATTTTCAAACCAATAACGCACCTCCGCAAAACGGGGATCAATGCTCAGCACCTTTCGGAACAACACAAACGCCCGAGTTGACTGAATCGGGAGGAAAGCCGCCTTCCCCAGTAGCGTCAGACACCGCATGTTGTTGCAACGAGGCTGACACAGGTACTGCGCCAGTGCCGGCGATGGTGGCTCTTTCACATATGTCATAAATCCGACATCAACGGTACCCAGCAGGTTCCAGAACGACATTGGTTTGCTGTAACGCAGGGTTTTAATCAACCGGCCGGTTCGGTTAAACAGCACGATGGTGGCGGTATATCCATCAGGGCCATGTTTCAATGTTCCCCCCACGGCAACAGAGGCATCCCAGCCTGGAAAATACCCGGCGATCGCGTGGCGCGAATAATGCCGCAGCAGGCGAACCATATTGGCCCCGCTGCGGTTATACAGAAAATAGGCATGGCGATTGCAATAATTGCCCGGTGCCCAGTCCAAATCCAACGAAAATAGAAACGCGAACGCCTGAGCCTGATTAAATCCATGCGCGGGCCGCTGAAACGCATGATGAAACGGGAGAAACAGTGCATTGAAACCGGCAGTGGCAATGGGCCGATGTGGGAAGAATGGAAAATCTCTTTCCGCCCGGGCCAGCGGGTGGCGGGGTAATGGCAAAGCAACAATCCGGCTGAGCCGGAATGGCCGCGTGGCCTGCGCCGCCAATGGAGGGACATGTGTTGCAAGCAGGGCCAGCATAGCCAGAATACCCGCCGCCAGTGGGCCAACGCGCCGTCTCGATGTGCCGCAAAACCGTCGCAAGTATAAGGCCACGGCTCTCGGCATTTCAATTTCCCTTTCAATGAAGTGCGTACCAGTATGTTTACTCAATTGGACACAATTGACGTCGGTATTTTACCGTCTTACCAGGCTTTCACAAATCAGCGGTCAGCTGCGCAATGCGAGACACATCTGCTGCGCCTCCGCGCTGCCGGTGGGTGGTTCTTCATCTGGTCATGACGGCCGTTGTTTTTAATCGACCGGTGCTTTTGGCTCTGATTATCCCGGCAGACAAGGAGCCGTTTGGCTGGGGAGTGGCTTTTTGTATCCATGCATGTGTTGCGAGAGTTCTTCAACAACGCATCGGCCAGCAGGTGGAGTTGTGCGCTGGTGCCGGCGTACACGCGGCAGGACTATCTGCTCCTGTGTGAAGTCCTGATCTAAAGTTGTCACATTATTGTTCCCCGGCTCGCCGGGATTTGCCCCCCCCCCGTATCCGCGCAGTCCGCTTAGAGAGTTTACCCCGTGCGCGCCGGGGCGGTCCATCCCATCCTGCCAGGAGGCTAATCCGATTCGCCATCGCAGATACCCGCCGTGCCCACAAATCAGTTTGCCCGTTGCCCGTTGATCAGTGATGGTTGCTTCCCGGCTCGCCAGGGTAAGCTTCTGATCGTTGCGTGTGACGCATTGGCCGTTTTCTCATGGTGTTGGCAAGCAATTGCATCCATGTTCCGGAAGCGGTCACAGGCCCGGCGGGTGTGTGACCCGTTCGCGCGATTTGACGGCCGCAATGGCGCGCGATATTCTCGCGGCGTTCGGTGGCATAGAGCGTTTCTTTATCCGGACCGGGAGGAATAATATGGATCGTGGTTTGAGGCATTGCCTCCTGACGGGATTTTTACTGGCGGTGGTAATCGGGACGCACGTGAATATTGCCCTGGCCGCGACCTATGCGCCTGTGAAAGCCCGCGATACCCGAATGCTCAATATCGTGCGGCGCTACAATATTACCGTGCAGCCGGGGCAGAAAAATGTCGCGTTTATTCCCGCCATGCTCAGTTTCCGCGGAGCCACCAATCAGCAGATCATTCTCAAATCCAGCTTCACCTACAGCGTCAAGCCCGATCGCATACGTATTACCGCCGACGATTTGGGAATGAAGCGGCGCAATGATGAACTGACCTGGAGCGCGCCACGTGTAAATAAAATTGTCGTTACACAACATTTGCTGGTCAAGC
This sequence comes from Planctomycetota bacterium, assembly GCA_021810145.1. Taxonomy (GTDB): domain Bacteria; phylum Planctomycetota; class Phycisphaerae; order WQYP01; family WQYP01; genus JAMDCX01. The sequence goes on from JAJZJL010000074.1 coordinate 23,133, forward strand.
TGCACTATGATGCCGTGCTTTTTACAGCCGCCAGCCTGCCTTACACGCCTCATGTGCTGAAAGCCTGCCACGCGGAGTTGCGAAAGACGAAAAAGATCAATCCGGATAATCCCGCTCTGGATCCGATCTGCCGGAAAATTCTCGCGCGGACCAGATGGTCGCAGGAAGATGTGCAACTGGCCTGCGACTGGATCAACAATCATGTAAGCTTTCAAAGTGGCGATGCGGGTTCGTCCGATCAGACCCTGCGAACACGGCGGGGAAATTGCGAAGCCATGAGCAATCTTGCCTGCGCCATGCTTCGCAAAATGGGGATACCCGCTGCCAAGGTGCAGGCGCAAATTATCGGATCGGATGAGGGGCACGCTTTTATTGAAGCAT
>JAJZJL010000075.1 GCA_021810145.1 Planctomycetota bacterium
AGCAGCTTGCTGGGTTCCGCCTGCGCTTAGGGTGCCGGCGTTTGCTCCCGGCTGAACGCTAGGGCCTTTTTTCTGCCAAAGTGCGAAGGTTGGGGTGATTGCTTGGCTGGTCAATTTCGGGAGCCTGGCGTGCGTTACCGGATGGAAAACAATGCGATGGTGGATTGCGGGGATTGGAAATGGTTGTGGTCGCTTGGCGATCCCCTCGGTATGGGGGCGCGCGGATGTTATCACACGACAACGGAGGCATTTGAGTGAGGCGGCGGCTCTGTCAATTAACATGGTCGATACTGGCACTGGCGGCTTGTGGGGCGGTGACCGGATGTGCTGCGTCAGCACCACCATCGCAGTCGGCGGCCAGCAAGGATTCTATTGTTCCGGCCTACCCGTATCCCATTCCGCCTCAGGTGGATGTCTTGGAAGCAATCGAACATGGCGACGGAATCTATGTCGCAGTGGTGCTTAAAAACAGAGAATTGCGGAACACGTTGCGATACGCCTATGCGGGTGAGCTTGAGACACGCGTGCTGCGGACGATCTGGGGCCGTAATAAATCACGGATTAGTCTCTGTTATGGTGTCGAGCCACGGCCGGGATTCACCATGCCTATCTTGCCTCGGTGGAATCCGCAGCCGTCGTTGCTCCGGCCGGGGCGGAAAATCGTTGTCCTTGTCTCCGCATCTGCACTCGATTCCGGCGAATCTGTGGCGAATCGAATTGCCGCCGCATCGATTTGGCTGGTGTGGGGGAAAGATGATCCCCTTGTGGCGGCGTTAGATAGGCTCGTGCGGACCGTTGGTAAAAGGTTGAAGGCCGGAGAAACTTTTTCAGAAATTAGCTCGAACCATACAGTGAAGTCCACCGAATCGCAGGTGAATCTTTGGGCCCTCTGGCACAGTAATTTTACTCCCATCATTTCAGCGGACGCAGCAGCCATCTGGGTCGCACGGGTGCTGCGATTCGAACACGGACGGGCAGTGCGTGGTGAAGTTAATGCTGCGCTCGCAGCCGCCCCCGTTGTTACTGCGCGTCGGGATGTTCGGCCAAGCTCCCGCATGGCGATCATGGCTGCGTTGGCCCACCGGTTCGTCGTAGCGCCACGCAGCCGACGTGTGCGACTGCTGCTGTGCCTTGGAAGGATCGTGCAGCAGCCGACCGCGCTGCCAGCGCAGACCTGCCTGAAACCGGAACAGGTGCAGACGCTCAAGGAGTTGCTGGCATCAATGGAGCAAACAAATTTGGCCCAGATGGAGGTATCTCACCGGATCCAAATGGTGATCGCGTGGCTCGAAAAATAGAGCACTGCGGGAAATCAGCGTTATGGGAGAGGCCCCGCAGATTATGATAGTGCTGATTTCCATAGTTATGGGACTTCGGATGGGTGCTAAACAGGTGAGTCGAGTAAAATACCGCGCTTGGGTGTAGACAATCCGCAGGTGCACCATATGAAGAACATACGATGTCGGAGATAACTGCTTCAATGCCTGATGCAACTCTGTATTACCCAGAATCCGCTGCGGGTGCCACACTTTGCTGGGGCGCGCCATTGGGAGGTCATTGCCTGTAACGCTGTTTCCCTTTTCCACCGCTTATATGCTTCAATTCGCGACGACATTAACACCGCCACCGGCTGTGTGCCGAGGCCCCGGCCGCTTACCGGGATATCCGCAGGGTCATGCGGGCGCAGAATGATCTTGTGCGCATCGTGCGGCAATTGCGCCCGGTGCTGAATTACAAAAGTACCGCATGAGCCTATGGGCTAATAATTGAGAGCTTTTATTTCCCGGAAAGCTTTGGCAAACAGCGGCGTTTTTCGCAATTCCGCCGGCGCAATTCTTGGATCATGCTTAAACGGGTTATACAGCGGATCGCCCACATAAGCGATTCGCCAGCCAACTTCCGGGGTCGTAAGGAAATAGACTTCACTTTGAGTGAATTTTCCGGAAAGCAAAAGCGGAAAAAATACCGACGGCTTGGGAAACGCCTGCAGATATGGCTCCGCCACCGCGCCCAATGTGCCCACCACTCCGTGCTTGAGCATATTGATACACCATCCGGTATCGGCGGGATTGTGCAGTGTGGTAAGCTCGAAACTCGCAACGTGGTAGCCAACGCAGCCGGGTAACCATTGACATGAATCTACATAATGATGCACCGAATACCAGCCGCAATAAAGTGCCGCGCGCGGGCAGTTTTTTGCCTGCAGCAGCTCGGGCGTGTTGTTGATGACAACATTGATGGCGGCATGATTTTTTATATACCGCGCCGTAAGGCGAATGTCATGGTCAAACAGCGAATAGGGGTCTTTGCCGTGCAGACCGCGGGCATCAAAATAGGCAATGCCGTGCAGTCCCTTATGTTGTACCGCAATGGACGTGCGGATCATTCCGATGACCATCTCCGGCGTCAGGCCGTCGAGCCGTGAAACCATCAGTGCCCGTGGTGAACCATCCAGCAGACTCGATTCATGCCAGGATGGAAGATAATCCGGATTGATCTGAGCTTCCATCGGGACTCTGGCATGGTACCGGAGCATCATCAGGTCGTTATCCAGTGCGGTGCTTCGCCCATGCTGGGAAAGATAGACCTGATCGGAAATTAATTCCTCGGTTAAACCGGTAAGACCAAAAACCCGAAATTGCAGAAGCCGCATTTTTTTCAGATTTGCAATATGATCGCGGTGCACGGCAAGTTGCTGATACGTCCGCAATTGACTGCGAACCCAGGCGCGCTGGCTTCGAAGAGACTCCTCCTGGGCCATGGCTTTCAGGCTCCGCCCGCGCACGTGGATCATATTTGCCACGCCGCCCGGTCCGAAATAGGTTTTCAGCAGTTTGAGAAAAGCATGGGATGCCGCACGCCGCGCCGGCGGTGGCAGGTGTTGATAGCGTAGAACAGCCGCACTGGCTGCGGCACGAAATTGTGCCAGTGCCGTTTGGGCCAGCGCCGGTTGCGTCTGCGGCGGTTTGGCTGCCGGTTCCGCGGGGCCGGTGGCCGCCGGGGCCGGTGCCACGGCCCGCATTGCCGCGGTACCTTGCCGCAATTGCTCCGCGCAGTGGTTCAACTGCGTTTCCACACTCGCAAGTTCCCGCATCTGGTCCGCCCCGGGTACGCGCGGCTCAACGCGCAGCGGAATGCCATACGTGGTCACCAGGCACTTAATCTTCCCGGTCAAATGGCGCTGCCGCAGAATATCCTTGATTGCCCGGGCAATGCGCAGCGTGTAATAGGCCGCGGGAATGTCATCGACATTATGATTGGTGAGGTTCAGCACAATCAGATGGGTGGCCGGAATATCTCTGGCCTTCAGGTAATAGCGTCCCACCTGCCACGAACCGGGAATGTTGCCGTTGACAATTACCGCAATCTGATCGGGTGTTAACGCGGATGCAGGGGACAGAGGTATCGTCAGCAGGCCCAGCAGGACAACGAGAAATACCGCGCCTGTCGGCAGGGGGCGTATGCGGGCGAAACAACGCATCAATGGCATGGTGTCAGCTCCGTAATGCCTTTAACTTTCAGAGAGAAAATTCTTCGCCAGCGCGGCCATCACGCCGATGCCCGCGGCCACGGCTGAATCCGGGAATTCATAATGCGGGTTGTGCAGCATGGGGTAGGTTTTGCGGCCGCGCGGCCGTGTGCCAAGAATGAAAAAACATCCCGGCACGCGCCGCAGATAATAGGCAAAGTCTTCACTCCATAAAAACGGCTGATCCAGCAGATGCACATTTCCGCCGCCCAGCACGGCCCGCGCGGTGCGGTCGAAAAAGTCGTAGGCGGTGCGGCTGTTAATCGTCGCCGGCGTGCCGCTGGTCAATTGCACATCGGCCCGGCACCCATGCACGGCGGCGAGTGTGCGGCTGACTTCGCGAATGAGCTTGATGGTCTGCTTGCGAACCGACGGCGTGAGCGTGCGCAGCGTGCCGCTGAAAATTGCCGAATCCGGAACCACGTTGCTGGCCTGCCCGGCGTTGAATGTTCCCACGGTGAATACCACCGTGTCCGTCGGCGCCAGGCGCTGGGTAATGGCTGAGGATATTTCCGTCATTAATGCCGCGGCACACTGAATCGGATTTTTTCCTTTGTGCGGATACGCTGAATGTGTTCCCACTCCGCGAACTTCAATGACCACCGTATCCACCGCCGCCAGCAATCCACCGGGGCGCGAAGCCACTTGACCGACATCGAGCTCCGGCCAGCCATGAAGGCCAAAAACAGCCTGCACCGGCGGTGAATCCAGAACCCCATCTTCGCACATCCGCGCGGCTCCGTTGCGGCCCTCCTCGGCGGGCTGGAAGATGAATTTTACCCGCCCCCTCAAGCGCTCCGATTGGCTGGCCAGATACGCCGCGGTTCCCAGCAAAACCGCCATGTGTCCATCATGACCGCAGGCATGCATAAGTCCGGGCCGACGGCTTTTCCACGGGGCCTTGGTGGCTTCCGTAACCGGCAGTGCATCCATATCCGCCCGCAGTGCCACGCACCGGTCGCCGGTCCCGATTTCTGCCAGTATGCCGGTTCCGCCGGCCAAACCGCGCTGAAAGCGTATTCCCAGGCGGGCCAATTCCGCCGCCACCAGATCGCTGGTTTCATGTTCTTCGTACGCCAGTTCCGGAATTTGATGCAACTGATGCCGCAATTTTATCGCCCGGCGAATCGTTCGACCAACCAGTGCCGACTCGTGAATGAATGTTTCAAGCATAACAACACCAACAGGCAACCTAGCCGTTACGCCCGGATTTTGCAAACCAGCGATGGAAACCGCGGGAAAATCCGATAACAATCCCTTGGCCGCACGCATGGCCCGCCAATCGCCGCCCGTGTGGAATTGTTGCCGCGCCCCGGCCCGGGAGTCAAGATTCCGTTGTGGAAACCCGCGAGGTATTGACTTTGGCGGCGCGGGCGGGCATTATTGCTACATGGAATACCTGAATAAAATTATCGGCGAAGGCTTTACTTTCGATGATGTACTCATGGTGCCGGGGCGCAGTGATTTTGTGCCGTCCGAGGCGGACACCCGCACGCGCCTTACCCGGCGAATAGAGCTGAATTTGCCGCTGATTTCCGCCCCGATGGACACGGTTACCGAGGCCGCACTGGCCATTGCGCTGGCCCAGGAGGGGGGGCTGGGGTGTATTCATAAAAATATGTCCATTGAGCATCAATGCCTGGAAGTGGAAAAAGTGAAACGATCCGCCAACGGCATTATTACCGATCCGCTGACTTTGCCGCCGGATGCCACCGTCGGTCGTGCCCGCCAGATCATGAAAGAGCAGAATATCAGCGGCATACCCATTGTAGAGGGGGCCGATGGCATTCTCGTGGGCATTCTAACGCGGCGGGATTTGAAGTTTATCGAAGGCGATGACAATCATCCGGTGCGGGAACTTATGACCCGCACGAACCTGGTTACCGCGCCACCGGGCACGTCACTGGAAAAAGCTGAAATACTGCTGAATAACGCGCGAGTGGAAAAACTGCTGCTGGTGGATGATCACCATCGGCTCCGCGGCATGATTACCATGCGGGATATTGATAAAACACATCAATTTCCCAAGGCCTGCAAGGATCAACGCGGGCGCTTGCGGGTGGGGGCGGCGGTTGGGGTAAGGCAATTTGACCGCGTGGCGGCTCTTATTGCGTCGGGTGTGGATGTGGTGGTGGTGGATACCGCGCATGGTCATTCCGCCAATGTGATCGATACGGTGCGGGAAATCAAACAGAAATTTGATATTGATGTCATCGCCGGCAATATTGCCACCGGCGAGGCCGCCAAGGACCTTATTGCCGCCGGAGCCGATGCGGTGAAAGTGGGCATAGGCCCCGGCAGCATCTGCACAACGCGGATTGTCAGCGGCGTGGGTGTGCCGCAGATCACGGCCATTATGAATGTCGTGGCGGTTGCCGGGCCATTGGGCGTGCCGGTTATCGCCGATGGGGGCATCCGGCACAGCGGAGATATCACCAAGGCCCTGGCCACCGGTGCCAACGCCGTGATGATGGGATCTCTGTTTGCCGGTCTGGATGAAAGTCCCGGTGAACTGGTCATTCACCGGGGGCGGCGGTTCAAAAGCTATCGAGGCATGGGTTCGATGGGCGCAATGGTGCAAGGCTCCGCGGATCGCTATGGGCAGGCGGGCGTGCGGCAAACCAGCAAACTCGTGCCGGAGGGGGTTGAAGGGCTCGTGCATTATCGCGGACCACTGGGAGATTTTGTGTATCAGATGGTTGGCGGCCTGCGGGCGGGAATGGGTTATTGCGGTGCGAAAACGATTGATGAACTGCAGAAAAAATCGCGGTTTGTGCGCGTAACCCACGCCAGTATGGTGGAAAGCCACCCGCATGACATTACCATCACGCGGGAAAGCCCAAATTACTATACTGCCAACAGCAGCGCCGATGAATGATCGCTATTATGGAATTTTAGCGGTGTGACAACGACGGCCGAACTTACGGGCGTGTAATCTGGTCTGTGCGCAGCACAACACATGCAACGGCGCCAGGCAATGTTAAGAGCCTGTTTGAAAAGTCCGATGCGGGGGTGCATTGGCTTGGCAAATCGATGGATGCAAGGACGCAGATCCGAAGCCTATTCCGGAATATCTTGAGGATCAAGAACGCCGCAGACGGCCGTTTGCCGCCCCAAGGCACTCCCGGCGGAGTTTCCCATCAGGCTCTAAGAAAAAACACAACCAGCGGCCCGTTGATTCGCGGAAGTTCAGGCAGGTTGTTCAAGCGGTTCGACAGAAACCTTCAGGTTCGGTGCGAAATGTACACGGCCGGGGGCCAGAGCGAAGAGGCTGTCATCGCGTGCCAGACCCACATTTTTGCCGGCGCGATACCGCGTGCCGCGCTGGCGGATGATGATGGAACCGGTGGTAACGACTTCCCCCGCATACGCTTTAACGCCGAGGTATTTCGGATTGCTGTCCCGCCCGTTCTTGGTGGAACCTTGACCTTTTTTATGTGCCATGACCTATCTCCAGCATTATCGGCGGCGAACCAGCTTCGCCCGCGAATTCCGCAAGTCATTAAGTATACGCTTTGAGCGGTTTATTGCAAGCCAGTCCGGAAGTGAAATGTTTACCTGTTGACGGTCAGGCTTCAAACCGATAATTTAGATGCTGTTCTCGCCGAAGCAAAACCGCTGGTACTGGCCGAGACTGCAAGGAGTTACATAAGTGATCATCACTGTCACCTGTCGTCATCTGGACGTGACCCCGGCCATTCGTGAACATGCGGAGGCCAAAGCCAACAAAATATTGAAGTATTATGACCTCATCAAGGAAATAGAAATCATTCTGGACGGCAGCGAAGCCAAGCATAAGCGGGTGGAGATCATCGTCAGCGCCGAGCATCGCAATATGTTTGTCGGCACACAGGACGGGGATGACCTGTATGCCTGTATTGATCAGGCGGTCCACAAAATTGAGCGGCAGATTACGGAACACAAAGACCGATTCCGAAATCGTAAACATCCCGGTTGATCCGGATGGCCCGGCGGGTGTATCGGTCCGCGGGCAATGACAAAAAAGGGTGCCGGGAGCGCCGGCAAATTTAGGCGTGAGATAAGTGATCCATGAAACTCGGTGATTTTATCGTTAAAGAGTCCATCGTTGCGGAACTCAAGGCAACGAGCCGCGATGGTGTCATCAGAGAGCTTGTGGAATCTCTGGCTGCCGCCGGGGCCATTGCAACATCGGATGTGGACAGCATCTGCAAGGCTATTTTAGATCGTGAACGCCATGGCAGCACCGGTTTTGGCAAAGGTGTGGCGGTGCCGCATGTAAAACTTGCGTGCATCAAAAAGCGGATCGGTACCATTGGCCGCAGTACCGTGGGAGTGGATTTTTCGGCCTTGGATCAGGCTCCGGTATTCAGCGTGGTGCTGTTGCTGTCTCCGCCGGATAATCCCGATGGGCATCTGCATGCGATGGAGAATATTTTCCGCAATCTTCAGCAGGATAATTTTCGTCGCTTTTTACGGCAGGCCTCTTCGCGAAAGGATATTGTTGAATTAATAGATGAGGCCGATCAAGCCGGTATGGCCCGCTGACGTGCTTTTATTCCTCAGGGTCATGTAGCTATTGACGGTAAACGCCGGTGCCTCGAAATCATGGACAGACACGTAAAAATTTCAAATCGACTGGGCCTGCACGCCCGCCCCGCCATGCAGTTTGTGGATGTTGCCAATCAATTCCGCAGTAACATCCGCGTATGGAAGGGAGATCAGTGCGTGGATGGCAAAAGTATCATGCACATGATGATGCTTGCCGCCACCGAGGGAACCGGGCTGAAGCTTGAAGCCGACGGCGAAGATGCCGCCAAGGCTCTCGATGCGCTGGAAAGCCTGATCAGAAGCCGCTTCGGCGAAGAATAACCGGCATTACGGCTTGTGCACGCGAAACGGCAACGCCGGCAACGATTCACTGTTCATCAGATTCGGAACGGCGATGTCGCTGAAGGCAAATTGCACGGCAACAGGATTGCTTACTTCCGGCGATTGAACCACGACCGTCTTTCCAATGATTTTGGCGTTGGCATTCACAAACTTGCCATTCGCACCCGCAAGTTCAAACCAGTTCAATGGTTTGCCGTTGCGCGAACGCAGGGCGCGGCCGACTTGCGTAAAGTGAATAATGACCTTGTTTCCTGAGAATTGCGCCGATTTGAAAACCGGTCCGGAATAAATGCCATCCGCAGGCGGTTTATCATACGTCTTCGCCAATGCTATCCTGGCCAGGCGCTCACCGACTGTAAGCTTATCCGCCGGATGGATATTATGAAGATTGCCGATATCCATCGTTGACGCAATGCCGCAATTGGGAATCTTTCGTGCGGCCTTTTCTTCAGCTTGCCAGATCAGTGGCTCATATCGCCCATCATGTCCATAGTTGAAGGGGGCAATCTGCACAATATAAAAGGGGAAATTGCCCTCATGCCACAATTGGCGCCAGGCACCAATCAGCGCTTTGAGATGATAATAATAGATTCGATCATGGGAAGAGACATTGTTTTCTCCCTGATACCAGATGGCACCGCGAATGGCGTACGGAATCAGCGGATTAATCATTCCGTTGAAAAGTGTGGTCGGATTCTGGTGCGGATCCGGCTGCCAGTCGTGGCGAGGAATTTGATAATTAAAAGCGTGCGGACTGCTGATGGCATCTTCCGGTCCGGCCGGCTCCTGCGGAAGTGCCTTTCCGGCCGCCACCGCTTCTTTGGCATTGGCCAACCATGCGGACATTGCCGCAAGATATCGGGCGTTGAGCTTTTTCTGACGTTTGGCCATTTTCCGCAACCATGCTCGACCCGCCTTGAGTTGCCGAACCGCAGAATAACCCTGGGCGGGGATCCATGCTTCAATGTTCGTACCGCCCCAATCGGAATCAATTAAGCCAATGGGAACATGCAGCGCGTTGTGCAGGGACAACCCGAAAAAGTAACCCACCGCCGAAAATCTGGCCAGATTCTCCGGCGTGCACCGCTGCCAGACCGCCGGAGCCTGCTTCTTTGGCGTGCCGGAAAAATTGGATTTGATCATCGGCACAAAATAAAGCCGAATGTTCGGATGCGTTCCATGGGCCAGGGCTGCGGCCTGATTGGTGCGATGAAACCAGCCCGCCATCGGATATTCCATATTGGATTGGCCGGAACAAACCCACACATCTCCCACCAGCACATCATGCAGCACGATGGTTTGTCGTCCGGAAGAAATGGTTAAATTCCGCGGGGTGGAACTCTGCCGCAGGGCCGGCAATTGGACCATCCATTCACCGCCGGCATCCGTGGTAGCCGCGACTTTCCGGCCGGCAAAACGTACGGTGATCTTCTGTCCGGGTTTCGCCCATCCCCATACCGGATCGGGCATGTTACGCTGCAGCACCAGATGATCCGTGAACATGTTGGAAAGCGTCATGGCCGCCGCGGTCTGCGGTGTGAGCATCAAGCCGATGATGGCCGCAAAGCCTATGAAAAAGGACAACATCGATCGCATGAAAGAATCTCCATTACATCCATTGCTGATAGTTGCACTGTGGGGCAATATATCGGGGCGGGGAAAATTAGCAACCCCCGGACCTGAAGGTTCACATTCCAGGGCCTGCAAAGGATGCGAGCCACTTTGGCAATTCACAGCCTGAAGTTCAAAACCAGCCCGGGCATAACGCAATGCGTTGCAGCGTTATCCCTTGATTCCCGTGGTGGCAATTCCCTCGATAAAGGTACGCTGGGCGACAAAAAACAGGATCACCACCGGCATAATAACCAGCACGCTGGCGGCCATGAGAAGATTCCATTGACTGCCGCCCAACTGGCTTTGAAAGGCATCAAGCCCCAGGGCCAAAGTGAACTGGTGGGAATGTTGCAGGTAGACCAGCGGCCCAAGAAAATCATTCCAGACCCCGAGAAACGCAAACAACGCCACAACACTCAGCGCCGGGCGGGCCAGGGGGAGGATGATGCGAAAAAATATGCCCAGTTCGGAACAACCATCAATGCGCGCCGCCTCGGAAAGTTCATCCGGAATGGTCATGAAGAATTGCCGCAGCAGAAAAATACTGAACGCCGATCCAAACCAGTACGGCACCCACAGCGGGCGAAAGGTTCCCAGCCACGCCACACCGGTATGATCTCCCAGCCATTTAAAAATAATAAACATCGATACCATGGTGACCGGAAAAGGAACCATCATGGTGGAAAGCATTAATGCAAATAATACGCCGCGGCCGCGGAAGCGAATCTTGGCAAATCCGTAGGCCACAACCGCGCTGGAAATGGTGGTGCCCAGCACAACGAGCACCGCGATGGTCAGGCTGTTGCGCGCCCAGAGCAGCATGTGGTATTGCCGCTCGGAAAACAAGTTGACATAATTTTGCCAGCGGAAAGGATTGGGAATCAGGGTTGGTGGATATTGCGTGGCGGCGGATTCGGTTTTAAAACTCGTATCCAGCAGCCAGAGAAACGGAATCAGGGCGATCAATGACGCGCCAATAAGCAACGCATGCGTCAAAAGACGGCGGCCAATATGCTGCGGTCGGCCTCCGGCCGATCCGGGCGGCGCGGCGGGATCCACCGGATTACCACCGGGGATCGACAGTTTTCCCTCCAGCAGTTCCTTGGAAACCAGATTGACCGGAATTTTTTCAGGCATCGTTCACTTTCCCTGATAATGTACCCAATGCCGACTGCTCCAGAAGGCGATGGCCGTGAGTACCAGCACCATCAGCAATTCCACCCAGGCCATGGCGCTGGCATAGCCCATGTGCAGAAAGCTGAAGGCATTATCATAAAGGTACATGGTAAATAAATACGTGACACGGTCGGGGCCGCCCTGCGTCATGACATACGGCACGGTAAAGTTCTGAACCACTCCGATAATGGCCATGATGAGATTAAAAAATATAACCGGTGAAATGCCCGGAAGCGTCACATGCCAAAGCTGCCGGGCCGGGCTGGCACCGTCGATTTCCGCCGCTTCATACAATTCTTTCGGAACATCCTGCAAACCCGCGAGGTAAATAACCACCGTATTGCCCAATCCCCAGAAACTCATAATCGCCAGCGATGGCATGGCCCACTTCGGGCTTGTCAGCCAGCCGGGCGGGTGCAGTATTCCAAGATAGCGCAGGCAGGTGTTAATCAAACCCAGTCGCGAATTAAATAACCAGAGCCATACCATTGATGATGCCACCAGGGGCACCAGTGACGGTAAAAATATGATGGCGCGATAAATGGCGATGCCGCGCACGCGGCTGTTAAGCAATAACGCCGCCGCGATCGCGATGATCATTCCCGCGGGCAGAGTTAAAAGAGCGTAATAACCCGTGTTACGTAAAGACTCCCAGAACACCGAATCATGCAGCATCGCATGGTAATTTCGCAACCCCACAAAAACCGGCGGCTGCAGCAGCGGATAATTGCAGAAACTTAAATAAAGCGACAGACCAATCGGCAATGCCATGAACACCACAAAACCGACGAGCCATGGCGACAGGAATGCCATGCCTTTTGCCGTCTGCTTTATTTCGTTTCTCCAATGGATCATTCAGCCGATTCCTTCATTGATCAGCGGTACACGACCGCTGGAACTGCATCCATGCCGGTTCATTTAAGGGCCCGCCGCAATTTCTGAACACGTTCATAACTGTCATATTCCCGCTGCAGACGATCTTGCGCTTTCTGCAGCGCCCGCCTTGGCGTTCGCTCCAGCAGCGCAACGGCCTGGGCCTCGGTATTAAGTTCATCAATGACCTGCGGCATAATCGGAATTTGAGGCAATCCGCGGGCGTTGGGACTGCTGGCAAGTTTTTCAAAAACGTTGATATACGGATTCGGATTGCGCTCGATAAAGCGCTTGCTGACCTTTCGCAGCGGCGAGTTCTTGCTCATCATGCTGCAGAGGCGCTCCATAACCGGCTGACTTTCAACATAAGCGATAAAGGTGAAGGCCTGTTTGATATGCCTGGCGCCGCGGGGAATAACAAAGGCGTCAAAGCCGCAGTAGGACACGTCCTTAAGCCCCGGAACCGCGGATGGAAACGGTGCCACCGCCCAGCCATAATTTTTCCGCCGCAGTGCCAGTGGCAGGGTCAAAGCCTTGGCATACGAGCAATGCAACGTGGAAAAGGGTTTATCGTAACTGTATATGTAATTCGCCATCCAGGGTCCCTGCTGTTCCATGGCCAGTGTGCCAAGCATGAATGGATTCTGCGCGGATTCAAAATTTCCCTGTGCGGTCGCGAAAGAGTTGATGGTATTGGGTCCCAGCCATTTGGAATAACTGGCTAACCACCGGTATGCGGCAATATTCTGCGGGCTGGTAAGCGTGAACTTATGGGTCTTGGCATTCCAGATATGGCCGCCAAACCAGAAGAACACTTCGGGATAATACCATCCCGGCTCGGTGGGCAGAAAACCCGCCCGCAACAATTGACCATCAGGACCGAATTTGGTGAGAACCCGGGCGTATGCATCAAGCTGGTGAATGGTTTGCGGGGCTTTATCGGGGTTCAATCCGGCAGCGCGCAATTTGGCGGCGTCGCTTTTGAAAATCAGCTTGTTATAGAACAATGCGATATCCGCCGGCGTGCTGACCAGCGCATAAAGCCGTCCATGATAATGACAGGCTCGCCAATAGACCTTTTTATATGTTTTGCTGGTAATGCCATGTTCCCGCGCCAGTTTTCCCAGCGGCGTCAGCGCGCCCAGCGAAGCGAACTGTGCGATATCATTATCCCATAGCCCGGCAATATCGGGCGGGACACCCGCGGCGGTTGCGATCAGCGTCTTTTTATCGATATCCGCCATGGAGACAAATTGAACATAGATATGCTTTTTCCGGCCCACCGTTGCATTGAAGTCATTGACAATGATCCTCATCTGCTGTTCTTCCGGCCCGGTCCATTTCTCCCAATAGGTGACAACAACCCGGCCCTTGGGCACTCCGGCCTGTTGCCGCGGCCCGAAGAACAGGATGGCAAGCGCCGGAACCAGCAATAGCACGAAGCCGATGTTTCTCAGCATTCGCCTCATGTGCAACCTCAACAAAACCTTCGGCTTTACTAATGGTATGCGCAAAATTCCTTTTTTGCCACTCATTGACCGGCAGGTATTCACGCCGGCTGCGTAACAGTTTATACGGCGATCAAACGGTCGCGGATTTCCATCCCGATGGCCATCGCAGTGGATGGGAAAACGCCCTCATTCCAGCAGTCCAGGCCAACGCAATACAAGGCCTTCGCCGGGGCATTTGGCGAACTGTCATATATCCCGGCAACTCGGCGGGCCATGCGGTTAACCATGCCGCGCACAACCCGCGCAATGCGTGATGCGCTGATCCATAAATGGCGATTCACACCGCCAACGGAACAAATGGCGGCATCCCGTCTGTAAAAGGTTCCACCACCGGGAAAAAAAGCCCGGCAATTCAGCAGCCCGGGGGCCACCGAATTGCCGGGACAGGTCTCTCCCCCCCTCCAGGGGGGTGAGCCTTGCGCCTGTCGCCCCGCGACAGGCGCAAAACCACCGCTCTTGACTCTCTTTCTCCCCCCGCCGATTGATCATTCCACCGGTCGCGCAGAATCGCGCTGACGAACTTGAATTTCCGGCCGCTTTTCGCGGCCATCCCGCTCTATCTCATCCGGTGCGGTCCACATATGCACCGCCAAACCTCTCGCTCCCTCCAGACGGTGAGCCGTGCGCCTTTCACCGGGCGACAGGCGCAAAGCCACCGCACCTGGCTCTCTTTCTCCCCCCGCCGATTGATCATTCCACCGGTCGCGCAGAATCGCGCTGACGAACTTGAATTTCCGACCGCTTTTCTCGGCCATCCCGCTCTATCTCACCCGGTGCGGTCCACATATGCACCGCCAAACCTCTCGCTCCCTCCAGGAGCAAATCAAGCCAGACTGTTCTACTCGTTCGGACGAAAACCGCGAACCATAAGTTCTTATCAGGAACTACGGCCGGCTGATATTGAATTGCGTCAGCCCGCGGATTAAATTTTTCGTCTCTTCTCTGGTGCAGTTCTTCAGTCGATATGTGTCTGAAAGTTTCTAACCTGCACAGTTAATGTATCGGCAGACGAGCTGGGAAAGCACACAAAAAATATGCATTTTTCCCAATAAATTCAAGGGTTCCAATAACATAATGCCCGGATAATTTTGCGCCTATAAAACCCGCGTTTCGGCGGCGGATTCGCCCGTCAATTGGCGGAATGGACAACTTTTTTTCATCTGCCGCCGCGGCGTATGCGTATAATCATCTGGCTTGGTCAGGTGCACCCCGAGAAATCGGGCCGGGCCGGTGTTTGAAAAAGTCTGATAAGCTGTTGCGGCAGGGCGGATGGTGTTCATCAGTCAGCCAAAACGTGGTTTCTTTTAAGGAGTTGCGTGATGAATCGCAAAATCGTTTCGGGTGTGGTGGGGTTCCTGGCAGTCACTGCCATGTCAGTCAGCACTTTCGCGGCGACCGTCAAATCTGTAACCGTCAAGGGCCAACTGCTTGATATGAAGTGCTACTCGGCGCTTGGCGCAACGGGCCGAGCTCATGGCAAAACCTGCGGGCGGAAATGTCTCAGTGAAGGCATACCGGCGGGCATCCTGGTCAATGGCCATGCCTGGGTGCTGGCAACGAATTCCAGACCGCTGGCTCCGTATGTAGGACTGAACATTGAAGTCATGGGAAAGGCCAATCCCAAGGATCATGTTCTGGTGCCATCAATGATTAAAGTGGATGTGCATGGACATTGGAAAACCATTGTCAGCAAATCCACGATGTAACGGTCTGGAACAATCAACACCTGGCGCTGGAATGTATCAGGCCTCCGGGGCACCGCCCCGGAGGCCTTTTTTGATCTACATTACTGCCGAAGCAATTGCCGCGGTGGTCAGCGTTTCCGGCCCGCCCAGATGCGGATCGGCACAGGGCTGAAGCGTTATGAAAGTATCAAGCCTGATATCCGCCGAAGAACCGCCCACCAGTACCTTTAACATGCCCGGCTGCAGCACAAATCGGCGCTGTGTCTCGTGCCAGTACCACAGCGCCTGCTCGGTATAGGGCAGCGTAAATTCAACCCGGCGGCTTTCGCCCGGCGAAAGTTCCAGCCGCTGAAAGCCCACAAGCTGCTTGATGGGCCGGATAACCGGAGATTTGGGTGCCTGCACATACAACTGTGCAACTTCCGCCCCGGCATACAGCCCGGTATTGGTAATAACTGCGGAAATAACCACCGATTCACCAGCCGCCAGCGTGGCGCGGGAAATATGAAGATCGC
Source organism: Planctomycetota bacterium (assembly GCA_021810145.1). GTDB lineage: Bacteria > Planctomycetota > Phycisphaerae > WQYP01 > WQYP01 > JAMDCX01. The sequence continues at coordinate 15,776 of JAJZJL010000075.1, forward strand.
TGTAGCTAAAGCTCGTGTAGCTTAAACCGTGGCCGAATGGATACAGCGGTTCGCCCGCAAAGTACATGTAGGTCCGACCTTTCAAAATGTCATAGTTATGAAAGTTCGGCAGTTGATCCACGGATTTATACCAGGTACAGCAGGTTTTCCCGCCGGGGTTATAGTTACCGAACAGCACATCGGCGATGGCTGTCCCCTGGGCCTGCCCGGCGAAGATTGCGGACACAATGGCCGGCAGATGTTCCTGCTCCCAATTCACCGCCACGGTATTATTGCTGGAAATTACCAGCACGGTTTTGGCATTGGCTTTGAAGCACGCTTGAATCAATTCATGCTGCACACCGGTGAGCTGGGTATCTTCACGATCATGAGCTTCGGCATCCACGCTCTGATCCACGCCACAAACCATGACGACCAGATCAGCCTGCCGGGCGGCCTCGACCGCTTCGGCAAACATGGTTTCATCTTTGGGACCTTGCACCGTGCATCCCGGCTTGAAGACCACCACGGGCTGGCCCGGCTTGGGTTGCGGCTTGGGGGCCGCAACGATGGGCTGCAGTTGGAACCACTCCACATTGCAAATGGGATATCCCGGATTGCCGCTGAATTTAAAAAATACCTTATGTTTGCCGGTAATGCCGCTGATGGCGGCGGAAACCGTGGTCCAATGCTGCCAGCCGCCGGTGTGCGGCACGGGAAGCGTAGCAATTTCCGGGCCATCCAACGCATCAATATGCACATGAATAACCGCCCCATGACCCGGACTTGATACGCGAATGGCGATATGCGTTTTCCCGGTGAAGTTCTGCGGCTTGTATTGCAACCACGCCCCATTATCAATCCAGCCGATATTCATCCCGCCTTCACTGGAAGCTTGCGTTTGCACACCGGGGCTGACACGTTGAAGGTCCTGCGGCCAGACATGATCGTGCGGGTGGTAAATCTCAGCCCCCAGAGCCTTTGCGATTCCTTCGTAGGGGGAAATGCGCACAAACGGTGAGCCGCTGTAGCCGCCAAGATGACACTGCCCCGCCGTGGGACCGATGACCGCAACGGTTTTGAGTTCTGATTTCTGCAGCGGTAGAAAATGATTGTCGTTTTTCAGCAGCACAATCGACTGCCGCGCGGCTTCCAATGCCAGTTCCCGGTGCGCGGACGAATCCACAACATCAAAGCCGATCTTGTTGTACGGAACACGGTCCGGGGAATCAAATTCACCAAACAGCACGCGGACGGTTAACAATCGTGTTACCGCCCGGCTGATATCCGCTTCGCTGACCAGTTCAGCCGCCACGGCCTTGCCCAGATGCTTGGGCATCGTATCGCCGCAGTTAAGATCGCAACCGGCCTGCATGGCCGCCGCCGCCGCCTGATGCAGCGTAGGCACATAATGATGGGGACTGTAGATATTGTAGACGGCGTCACAATCAGATGTGACATAACCGCGGAAACCCCACCGGTCCCGCAGCAGACTCGTAAGTAAAAACCGATCGGCGCTGCACGGAATGCCGTTAATGGCGCTGTAGGCACTCATAAACGTAAATACATCGGCATCCAGAGCGCAGGTGCGATAAGCGCGGGTGTAATATTCCCAGAAATCTCTTGCCGGTACACTGGCGGAAATTCTGGTGCGGTCATCATCGGTATTGTTGCAGATAAAGTGCTTGGCACAGGCGGTGGTTTTCAAATAATTCGGATTGTCTCCCTGCATGCCCTTAATGACGTTAACCGCCCATGTTCCCGCCAGGCATGGATCTTCTCCCGGAGCTTCCTCACAACGTCCCCATCGTGGATCACGATGCAGATTCAGCGTTTGCGGAGAATAGTAGGCCAATCCGACATTTTCTTTTTTGTTGTAGGCGCGGGCCTCATCGGACACCGCCGAATACACTTTCAATGCCAATGCCGGATTCCAGGAACATGCCATTGCCAGCGGCAGTGGAAAACTCGTCACCGGCCCGCCACGCACCAGCCCATGCAGAGCCTCTCCGGAATAATAGTTGTAGGCGGGCAGACCGATACGCTTAATGGCGGGGGTATTATTGCCGGTTTGCGCGATTTTTTCCGCCAGCGTCATTTTCGCCACCATCGCCGCCGCCCTTTGCCACGCTTTTCTATATGCCGCATCGGATATGCCTGCTGATGACAACCGGCCGGATTCCATGTTCAGATGATTTTCCCCTGACGGTTGCGTTGCACAACCGGTCATGGCCGCGGCACCAACCGCCGTGGCTCCCGCGATAAACGCCCGTCTATTGATGCCATTGCGAACTGCTGGTACTTCCGCCATGTGTTTCTCCTGAATAAAAAAACGTGTGCCGCAGATTACCTCATCATCAACCCGAACCGCTAAGGCCCACCGGCCTTTCATACGAGGCAGGTATAATGGTAGTGCGTTGGATTAAAACCCGCAATGTTGATCCGAACCCAGGTCTTCGGACCTCCGGCGGATTTGATTATCGTGTTTGGCCGCACCGTTTACAGCCATAAGCCCCAAGCATACCTTCGCCAGGCTCTGCCAACTATGACTGCGATACCGGCCGATTATCGATAAGCTTTCGCGCCTATAACCGCAACATGGCTGATTTGATCTCATCCGCGTACTGCTCAACCGTTGTACCCGCAAGCGCCAATGCGAACCCGGCGGCTTTGGCGGCGATTATTTCCGCCGTCAGCGACGCGATAGGCCATTATTGCCGGCGCAACTTTATTCCCAACGCATATACCGAACTGTATGATTCCCCCAGTCGTCCATATTTAATGCTCCGCCAAACCCCGGTATTGCGGCTTGATTCCGTTACGCTTTTTCCCACCGGTCTGTATCCGCTGGTCTGCACCGCCGATCAATTTGACCTTCGCCCCCGCATCGGACGCATTTCCTTTAAACCGCAGGCGGCGCAGTGCCTGGCGGTGCCATTTCCCTGGCGGCAAGGATTTCGCCGCCTTGATGCCGTTGAAGTTCAATACATTGCCGGTTTCGGCTTTATCACCACTGGTTCACAGCCGATTCTGCCCGGCGTGCAGACCGTAACACCCGCCGCGATGACCGGTATCAACATCGATACGCCCTGGGCCATTGACACAGGCACACAACTGATTATCGACCCCGGCGCGGCGGTTCAGGAAACTGTGACAGTCAGCGAGGCGCTTTCCGGTTCCTTCACCGCCACATTTGCCCAGCCGCACGCCGCCGGGGCGGCAATCTGCGGTGTGATGATTCCCGATGATATCGCCCTGGCCGCGGCTCTGGCCGTGGGCAATGTGCTTAACGAACCGGATTTGACCAAACAGCGTGAATCACAGGGTAAAACCATCGGATATGAATATCTGGCGCGAATGGGGGATCTGATTTTTACAACCGAGATCAGCAATATTCTCAACCGCTATCGGGACCCTGTGGTATGACTTTGACATTACTGACCCGCCGAAAGCTCAGCCTGCAGCGCGCCACGACCACACCGGGGCCCAGCGGTGAGATGATCCGCTCCTGGCAGACCCTGCTGACCGGCATTCCAGCAAGCATTCTTTGCTTCCACGCCCACCGCTGGAAGGCCATTGCCCGCAGAAGCCTGGATACGACTCATGTGATTATCACACCGCGGAATATCGCCGCGGCATTTGGCGATCGTCTTTTTGATGGCACTTTCTATTACCGGGTGCAATATGCCATTAATCTCGGTGATCGGGATCAGGCGTGGGCTATTTATGCGGATCTGCTGGATCCACAGGATGTACTGACAGAAAGTTGAGCAGCGTTGTATGCAGGCACTGATTCAGGCTTTGATCAATGCGATTACCGGTGATGCGCCATTGGGAGGCATCCTCGGCGGCGCACCGGCTGTTTATTTAACCGAAGCGCCCGAATCGGCCGCACTTCCGCTGGTGATTCTGCATCTTGGCTCGGGGCGCTTGAATCATGATTTTGCCGGAAATCGGATCACATTTGTGCCGGTGAGCTTTCAGATGATCGCCGCCGATATCAACACCGCCCTGACCGCCGCGCAACGCCTTGGTGCGCTGCTGGATAACGCCACGCTTGGCTTATCCGCCGGCAGCCTGATTGCCTGCACGCGCAGCACATCGATTCAACCCGCGATGCCCGGATTTAATTCTCTGCAGAATGCCATTTACACCGCTGCGCTGCAGTTGGAATGTCAGATCTTCAACGCGGTCTGAGCTGTGCCGGGAATAACTTTTCGGAGATTTTTCTATGCCGTCATCTCTGCCATTGTCCGGTCTTACGGCCGCGGTTACCCTGCCACCCGGCGTCACCGCCAGCATTTATGACGCCCGCCTGGATGAGGAGTTTCGTGAAAAAGATTCAGAAGCCTTTGCCGACGCCGGCTTTGGCTCCGGCATTCTCACGGGTCAGAGATTGCACGGCGTGATTGTCGGCTGGCTGACCGAAAGCGATCCGGGCCTGGCGGCATATCACGCCAATGTGCCGATGAACTTTACCGCGGCCGCGGGGTGCATCATCAGCGGCACATTCAACATCACCCGCTTACGCATCCGTTTGCGCGTGGGACAGATCAGCATTTTCACCGCTGAGGTTGCATCCGTTGGCACTTACAGTAAATCATGGATTACGTCATGACGCATCACCGGACAACTCACCATCCGTTCCAGGCCACCGGCGTGGAAGGCCTTGGGCATGAGCCTGAGCCTCGATTCCCCGCATCTGATTCGCACAGGCAATCCGCGCTGCCGGCGGAAGTACTCGAACTGCTGCAGCGGCACGCGGAAGAATTGCTGCGTACCAGCCGGGACACCCGCGCACAATCAGCCGCCGCAACCGCCGCCCCGATTGTCGATCCATGGGCGCTGGCCGGCACCGGACCTGCAACCACGGAGGTCGCGGGCGGCGGCCACGCCAGACCGGCTGATACGCTGCAAAAGCTTCTGGCAATCGGCGAGAAATTGCTGGCGAAGCTGGAGAGCGCTAAAACCAATCCCCTCGATTTTCTACCATAACGCCCGCGCCCGCCGGGCAATGGCAATCGCTGATTAACAGCCACTGCCACTGCTTCGGCACCGCATCAGGCATTGCCGCGGATCGACCGCAGAGCCGCGATAATATCAGCAGGTTCCATGCGGCGAGTATAGTCCGCATTGAGAAAATCAGCGCGGATCACACCCCGCTGATCCACTACATAGGTTGCGGGAAGCGGCAGTTCCCATGTCGTATCACCGTTACTCGCCGGAACATCAATGCCGAACGACTGGTAAATCGGACGCAGCCGCTCGGGCAGGGTAAATACCAGACCGTAAGACCGCGCCACAACATTGCCTTTATCGGAAAGCACAGCGAAGCGGAGATTCTGCTTTTCGGCGGTTGACAGCGATTGGTCCGGCGTTTGCGGTGAAATGGCCACCAGGTTCGCACCCAACGCCTGAATGTCATCCAGGCACGCATTGAGCGCCCGCAATTCAAGGTTGCAATAAGGGCACCAGCCACCGCGGTAAAAGCTTATCACCACCGGTCCCCGCGTCAGAAGCGTCGATAGCGAAACAAGCTTTCCGTGAACATCCGGAAGAGAAAATTCCGGCGCTGTCCGGCCCACCGTCACGGCCCGTGCCGGAAGGTTTTCAAGTTCCAGTGCTCGGGTCGCCTGCATCATGACCGAGGCGATGTCCGGCGACACTTTCGCCATGAATTGGGCCTTCATGCCGTCAAGTTCACTGGTAAGGTTGACATTTGCGATACGGGTCATTGAAACACTCCTGAAATAAAGAAATACGACACGCCCGCAACGGCCACACACCGGCCATACGGATCATGCCAACATGCTTATTGCATCACTTCACGCCGCAGGCGCTCGACGGCCTCGGCGAGAATACATTTATCTTCCAAGGCCTGCGCCAGCAGAATGGCACCCTGCAGGCGGGCGATAAAATCGATGGCGGCCGATTCGGGCTGCGGGCGATGCAACAATTCAAACTGCCTGGTGACCCAGGCGATCTGATCGGCCAGAATGGTCGCTAATTGCCGTAACAGCCGATCCTCAGACTTGGCCAGTTCCTGGCAAAGACTGCCGATCGGGCAGCCGTTGGTGGTATATTGCTTGAGTTGCGAAGCCGGGATATCAAGAAATCCGTTTAAGCGCTGCCGCGGGTGCGGCAGACCATTAAGTTCATCAAGCGTCCGGCCGAACCAGTCGCGATAATCCGTGATCGTGGCCACTGCGATATCGGCTTTGGTTTTAAAATAGTAATAAACATTCCCCGGAGGGACTTTTGCGGCATGGGCGATATCCGCAAGTGTGGTGGCGTAATAGCCCCGATGATGGATCAGCGACTTGGCGGCTTCGACCAGGCGAGTTCGTTTTAATCTGGCAGTCATGCGGCGGCTCCGGCAAATATTAGTTAGTTACCTGACTAACTTTCATGCCAGCATCATAGCCATACCCCCGGCAACAAGTCAACTGCCGCGTTGAGCAGGCACACAACCCGGCCGGCACTGCGGGAAATGCGCCTTACGGCCTGGCAACCCATGGCGTGAAATAAGCTGCCGCCGAGCCACCCAGCTCGTACCGAGGCCAGATGCGGACCCAAACCTGCCCGTTGTGCTCCACGCGTTATTGAAAATCAGCAGGTGACATATCAATTCCGTTGCACCGCAGCGCCACGGCATTCGGAAAAGCGCCGATTCAATGCTCAAATTTGTGGTGACGGCGGTGCCAGGCCAGGCACTCTGGATCGGGCAGAAAATCTGGGAGGGAAGAAACAGCTTGTTCCCGGCAATCAAAGGCTTTGCCGGTGTGCCATCTTGCACAACTCTTTCTCAACACCTCAACTCTTGTGCCTCTCACTGCACAACGCAATAGAGTTTATCCAGGGACAGGTAAGAAGCAAGATAAAAATCCTCATTTTCCGCATCTTTACGTTATGGGACGAAACACCGGGGTTTAGAGATTAGCGCACAGATAACCGGTTCCACTGATACTGATAATACTGACACCGGCTTTTACCCGCTTTTATTTTCCCCAGACATCTTCAAAATTGCGCCCATGCGCATCGCGGGCGGGGGCTGAAGCATTGTCGGAATGTTGGTTGTCCCGGGATTCGATTTCATTCGGGCGCATCACCATTTCCAGGCCCGTAACCATATACCGCAAGGCATCCATCGCATGGTCGCTGCCGGGCTGCGGGGTTGCGGTGGCTTTCTGGCTTGCCTCGGCGGCATACTGATATTCCGATGCTTCCTGGATTAAATTGTGACAAGCGGAAGCTATTTTTAATTTATCCGCCAGCAGCCGGGATTCCACCACCGAAATCCCGGCCGCGATGGAAACCAACGGTGCCTGCTGGCACGGCACATCCTGCCGGCGCAACAGTTCAATTAAATCGGGCCGGGAGCGGTCCGCAAAACAGCGTTCAACATTCCAGCGTTTCAGCAAGGCGGCGATTTTTTCCACCAGTTCCTCCAGCGGCACGCGCCGGGCGTAAAACTCGTCCACCACATAAAGCCGCCGGTCACTGCGCAGCACCCCCACCACCGCCGCCGCCGGGTCGCGCCAACCCCAATCCACCCCGGCACAAATTACCAGCGCTCCGGCATCGGTTACCGCTTCAGAATCGGCGCCGGCAATAACATGTTCGGCAAAGGTTTCATAGACCAGTCCTTCCGGTGCCGCCCAGAGGCCGTCCAGCAGACGCTTTCGCCGCACGCCGGAAAGGCGATCCAGCGTGGCGCGATAGGTCTGCCCGGCAACGGTGTACTGGCCCGAA
>JAJZJL010000076.1 GCA_021810145.1 Planctomycetota bacterium
TACGTGCAGGATAATCTTCGCCAGCCTTCCTTGGCTGGACGCTCCTATCATCACCTGTCAAGCAACTTTACGCCAGAGCCGAAAACTAAAAGACCCTGCGAGGTGCACCGTGGTATCGCAATAAATCAATGACCGCGGTTTTATCAGCAGCGTTTCTCCAGGCGCAAGTGTGCGCTGAAAGCAGTTTCCGGCACAGTGCAGCAGCAGAAGTCCGGGTTCCTTTTCACAACGGAATACATCGATAAAACGTCCGACAGGATATACATAATCCTGATCATCGGAATTATTACCCTTGCGCACCAGGAAGAAAATCCCCAGGTCCGTCCAGTCATAGCTTACCTGCCCTGTTGCTGCCAGAAATTTGTGTTCCAGTACGTGCACAGCCTGTCCGGGGTTTAACGGAACCGCCACCGTTTCGCCTGGCTCATCGCGGGATAAAGCCATCCGACCCGGACCATACGCTTCAAGCATAAATACCGGAAGGCCGGCAAACATGCGGGTGATTCCCCCGCGCAGGGACATCTGCCCCAGCAGCACCTGATCATCCCGCCATAACAGATAATGGTGCGAAAAATAAATATGATTGCCGGAACCAAGATTAAAATCCGCCACCGGCACGCTATGGCCTTCGATCTGCACGGAACTGGACCCGAATTGAATGCGCGCCATGTCCGCTATCGGCGGCAGTTCCGTCCAGCCTCCGTCATCGCGCCGCGCAGCGATGCGCAACGGGGCGCCGCAACGCGGGCAATTGCCGGGCGCTGCTGACCCGATAAACGCATTACCACACCATTGACAGCGCGTTGTAACAGGCGATGTTTGCGGCTGATCCATGTTTTACCCCCTTATTTCCGATCCTGATGATGGTGATGATACATTGACTGAATTCCTACCCGTCCCGGACCGCGTACCCGGGCCAGAGCCATGGCTTTTCCGCCCAGGAAGGAACCTCCAATTTTCTGAAATTCCACATCCATTGCCACCGAGGAATCTTTGTATAAAAATCCGCCCGGCTCGATGAGAATACTTTCGCCTGGTTTAAGCGTCCGTTGAAAGACGTTTCCGTAGCCGTGCAGCATCAGCAAGCCCCGCGCCGTGCGGGTGACAAACCGGTCCATGAACATTCCCTCGCCGCCAAAAAAGATGTTCGCCAGCCCCTTCACACGCACAAAAGAATATTCCAGCGAATAGGATGCCAGCACGAACGCATGTTCCCGCACATCCATTTCCATTCCCGGATGCATGGGCAGCACCACAAGTTCTCCCGCGGCATCACGTGAAAAGGCGATATGCCCCGGCCCTTTTGCCAGGGAAATGCTGAACGGCATGCCCGCAAACAACCGCGTAACGCCGCCGCTTAACGACAAATTTTCCAGTGGAACTGAATCATCTTTCCACAGCATGACATGATGTTCAAAAAACACCGCATCTCCGGCACCAAGCTGCAAATCCGCCACCGGAACCATGTGCCCCTCCACCTGGCAGGTGCTCGAGCCAAATTCAATGCGGGTCATATCCCGGATGCGCGGGGCCGCCGTCCAGCCGGAATCACTGACCACATTTCGGCTATCCAGCGGTGCGCCGCAACTCGGGCACGAGGGTGTGCCCAACGGGCTTTGCGTCGTGCACCATTGGCATTGAATGAACGTCTGGGCGGTGGTCATGGCGTTTACTCCTGTTGAATCTCACTGGACTGCTGTTTTTCTGGTTATAACCGGGAATTTTTTGCCGTCAAACTTCAATTTAACATCAATGCGGATACAATCCGCCGTTGAAATGGATGATGAATAAGGATATGCCTCCATGAATAATCCTGACACCCCCCCCACCCGACTCTGGCTGGTTCGCCACGGCCAGACGGACTGGAATGCGCAGCGCCGCATTCAGGGCCACACGCCCACCGAACTTAACGCCGTAGGCCGTCAGCAGGCCGAGTTGCTTTCGCATTGGTTCTCAACGCGTCGCTTCTCCGCCATCTGGTCCAGTGATCTGCCTCGGGCTCTGCAAACGGCGCAGAGCATTGCCAGCCGCCAGAGTTGTTCCATTACTACCACGCCGCAATTGCGGGAACGCAGTCTTGGTGCCTTTGAGGGAAAAACCTGGGACGAAGTCCGCACGATGCGCGCCGATCTGACTAACAGCGCCACCAATAACGGCGATTTGGCTGACTGGACGGGAGTGCAGGGTGTTGAAAGCGACTTGCAATTGTGGAACCGCACCCGCAGCGTATTAAATGCGATGTCAGATGCCGCACCAGGAAAAGAGGTATTGGCTGTAACCCACGGGGGCGTACTAAAACATGTCATCTGGCATGTTCTGGGCCTGCCGGCCGGCGCACCGCGTCGATTCGGGCTTTCCAATGGTCTTACCGCTGTTCTGGAAAGGCGTGACGGCAATTATTACCTCATCAGCCTTCTGGATGTTGAAATGCTCATGGGGCGTCCATCGTCCGCCGATACCGCTAATGCACCATCAGCGTAAACCGCCAATACATGATTTTTGGGCGCTTATCGCGTTCTGAATTATCTGTGGTAAAATCAGGGCCAACGGTCAGGAATGTGTGAGTTAAAAAAAAGGCGGACGTGTGATGGCAGGCAACAACCAATCCCAGCGCAAACGCAGTAAGGCGGTCACCGTTGATACTTCAGCAGATGCGCCGCAAAACCCCGGAAAAAAAAATAACGCTGGTGCCAGCGGTGCCGACACCGCTGGTAATCGAAAGTCCAGTTTTGCCCCGCCATCGACTACTTTGAGTTCCTTTACACAATCCAATGGAGAGACCTATCACCGCCCCGATCAACCCGCGCCGGTTGTGCCGCGCACCACTGCCCGCGATTTTCCACCGCCGCCATTGCCCGTACGCAAACCTGCATTAACAGATGCCCGGTCGCACAGCACACCCGCCGGTGATGATGATCCCACGCAGCCGTTGTTATTTGAGGTGGCATGGGAAGTGTGCTGGCAACTTGGCGGAATTTATACGGTCATGCGCACCAAGGCCAGTACCATGGTTGAATCGTGGGGAAACCGGTACTACCTGATCGGTCCGTATAACGCCGACACGGCGAGCGTTGAATTTGAACCCGCGGAACCCGAGGGCGCTATTGCTGAAGCCATCCGCAGACTGGAAGAAATGTCCATTCGCGTACATTATGGCTATTGGCTTATCGACGGCCGGCCGCGTGTGATATTACTGGATTTCATGGCCGCATTCGGGCGGCTGGGTGAATTTAAATACACCTTATGGAAAGACCACGGGATTCAAGCACCGGATAATGATGTCGATACCAACAATGTGGTGGTATTTGGCATGCTGGTGGGATTATTCTTCCAGGAGTTTTGTCGTTTTAAGCCGGAGAGCCGTCCCGTTATCGCCCACTTTCATGAATGGATGGTCGGTCCCGGCCTGATGCGCATCAGTTTTCTTAAACTACCGGTGGCCACGGTATTTACCACTCATGCAACACTGCTGGGGCGGTATTTGTGCACGGATAATCCGGATTTCTATTCCAAGCTTGATTCCATTAATCCGGATCATGCCGCCGGCCACTACAATATTTACGCCCGTTATTGTCTTGAGCACGGTGCCGCGCATTGCGCGGATGTATTTACCACGGTTTCGGACGTCACCGCCCTGGAAGCCGAGAAACTGCTGCATCGCAAACCCGATGTTGTGACTCCCAACGGTCTGAACATACAGCGCTTTGCGGCGCTGCATGAATTTCAAACCCTGCATAAGCAGTATAAGGAAGCCATTCACACATTTGTCGCGGGCCATTTTTTCCCATCGTACACATTTGATCTGGATCGCACCGTTTATGTATTTACCTCCGGCCGATATGAATACACCAATAAGGGAATAAATCTGTTTATCGAATCTCTGGCCCGGCTTAATCACTGGCTTAAATCCGGAAATATTCCAGTTACGGTGGTTGCTTTTATCATCACACGCGCACCATATAAGTCCATTAATGTCGATGTGCTCAAAAGTCAGGCCATGTTCGATGAACTCAAGCTTACCTGCGAGAGAGTGTCAGAGGATATTGGCCACCGCCTGCTGCAGGATGTCAGTCAAGGCAAAATGCCGGATACCACGCATCTGATCACCGAACAATCAATGGTTCGGCTCAAACGCGGGCTGCATGCGTGGCGAACCTGGAAACAACCCGCAATTGTTACGCATGATCTCTGGGACGACGCCGGAGATTCCGTTTTGCAGCAATTGCGGGCCTGCCACCTGTTTAATGCCAAAGATGATCCGGTGAAAGTAATCTTCCATCCCGATTTCCTCTCCGCCACTTCGCCGCTTATCGGGCTGGATTACGATCAATTTGTTCGCGGCTGTCACATGGGCGTGTTCCCCAGTTATTACGAACCATGGGGCTATACGCCCATGGAGTGCGTGGCCAACGGCGTGGCCGCGGCGACCAGTGATCTTGCCGGTTTTGGAAGTTATGTTCTGAAACACATTCACGATCCGGCCAATAACGGCTTATTTGTCGTGGGACGGCGTTATGCCACATTTGATCAATCCGCTCATCAACTTACGGAAATACTTTTTAACTTTGCGCTTAAAGACCGTCGCGGTCGCATTGAATTGCGCAACCGTGTGGAACGCCTGTCGGAATATTTTGACTGGCATAATCTGATTTCCCACTACGCTCACGCGCATCGCCTGGCGCTATCGCGTAAAGCGGGTACCGCCGCGACTTGATCATCGCGGCAGCACAAACCATCCATTTAAGGAACACACTATGAAAGCAATGACGCTTTCCGCCAATGGCGGCCCGGATGTTTTCGTTTTACGAGATACGCCTGAACCGGAGATAAAGCCTGATCAGATTCTCGTGAAAGTACAAGCTGTAGCGCTGAATCCCATTGACTGCAAAATCCGTAAAACCGGAGCCTTTGGTTATGGCAGCGGCGCTATTCTCGGCTTTGATGTTGCCGGTTCCGTGGAACAAGTCGGCTCATTGGTGCATAACTTTCAGCCCGGTGATGCCGTATTTTATTGCCCCGACTTTTCCGGCCCCGGCGCCAATGCCCAATACCACGCCGTCCGGGCGGACATTGTGGCGAAAAAGCCCGCGCACCTCGGTTATGTGGAAGCCGCCGCCGTGCCATTGACGGCGCTGACGGCATGGGCCAGCCTGATCGAACAGGGAGATTTGCGGCTCGGCCAAACGGTGTTGATCATTGGTGCCTCCGGTGGCGTTGGCTCCATGGCCGTGCAACTTGCTCATGCTGCCGGGGCCTATGTTTTTGCGGTCTGCTCCGCGGCCAACGCCGGACTGGTGCGGTCACTTGGAGCCGACCGGGTTATTGACCGGCAAAGTGAAGATTTCGCCGCCGTGGTTCAAAAAGAGGCCGGCACCGTTGATCTGGTCTTTGACTGTTTTGGTGACATCTACACCTCGCGCAGTATCCCGATTGTTAAACCTATGGGGCGGATAATTACAATTGTTGATCCGAAGGGAGATTTGTCGCTGGGCTATCGGCATAACATTGCAATCCATTATGTCAGCCTCGCGTTTGATTCCATCCCTCGTCGGATTGATGGCATGAAAAAAATCACGGCACTGCTGGAGCGGGAAATTCTCAAACCTGTGGTCCATAACGTTTTGCCGCTGGAAAAACTTGCCGATGCTCATCGGGCCCTGGAAGCCGGTGGCGGTTTTGGAAAAATTGTTCTCACCGTGTCGCATTAGCATTACGGCAAACGCACATAAAACGCCCGTAGAGTGCTTCCGGTGATGTTTACCGTAAATGGAATGCTGTTGGTACCGCCGGCGGATACCTGCACGGTGCTGTTGCCTTGCGGCAATTTTGCGGGAATAACATAAACCGTCCGCGGCAGCATTTCCCAGTAACGGGTGTCCGCCTGTGAGGAAGCGGCCAGCAGGGCCCCCACACCCGCTACGCCTAACCCAATCAGCGCCTCGGTGCTGTTATTGTTGTATGCCGCATTATTCGCTGCCGCCGCCCCACCGATCATCATGCCCGTTCCAATAACCGCCTTGGCCTCACGTATTGTGTCCATCGTAAGCCACCGTTTATCCTGTGCCAGAGCCAGAGTATCAACCATATTGGAATTGGCGATGCCCGAAATCGGCTGATTGTTGTCCCAGGCATAAACGGGCGGAATTGGTCCGGCCTGCCACGGCGCAGGTGTAAAAACGGATTGTTCACCATACCACCCCGCGGGCCGTCGTCTCGGACCGATGCCCCAATCCACAAATATCAAAGCATTGATACCCGGTTCATACATTTTCTTCACCACCGGGCTGATGGATGGATCCAATTGTTCGGCACGTTCAAAATTGGCTGCCGCCAGCTTGGGATGGCCCAATTTCATGTAACAAACGCCCAGTCCAAAATAACCCAAAACAAAATTGGAGTCGATTCTGGCGTATTGTTGTCCCGCGGGAATTTTTTCATTGGGATCCGCGTATTTGCGCAGCCGAAAAAGGCTGTTCGCAAAGGCGGCCCGGGCATTCTCGTAATCTCCCTTAATGAGAAATATCAGCCCCAGATAGTAATGTGCCATCGCTCTTTCAAAGGGCTGTCCCTTCCAGACCTTTACCCCTTCGTACACCACCACAGCGCCAAGCACCCGGCTGCCGGTGTTGGTATTAACGCTGTCCATAACCCGGTAGGCCCGAAGAAACGCCTGTTGAGCATTATCTAACTGCCCCGCGGCCAGGGCGCAAGACCCGTACCGGCAATTGTTCAATACATAATTTTTATCCGGCTTATGAATCAGCGGAGCGAGGTCCTCCGCGGCGGGACCGTATTGGCCGGTGTAATAAAGCGTCACCGCTTCGCGCACGCGAGCCGATGTTTCACTGCATGCCGGCAAGATTAGTGAGCACGCCAGCAGCATGAGCATGATCCAACGTGTATGCCGCCGCGACCAATCTGATTTGTTTTCCTCGATCATGGTGTCACAATTCTCCAAGTCGGGGCCATTAACAACGCCGGATAATTAATCCAGGAACCCGCTGTGCACCGCTTTTTTTGTTTCATAACTCCCCTCCCACACAATCTGCCCTGTGTGGATGTCGGTGAGAAAAAACGTACACAGATAATAAGCACTGCGATATTCCGGTGCCACTTTGTTGTCGGAATAGAATGTGGCCTGAAGCGCGTAACCCGGTTGCAGCCGGCTGGCATTCGGTCCCAATTGCAACGAACGGGTCTGTTGCTGCGCCGCCAACCGTTGATACGTGGCCATATTGAGAACAAAAATAAATCTCCGCCGCAACGATTGGTGTGCTGTTAACAGCGCACGGAGCCGATGCAGAAATATATCCCCTTCATTGCGCGGAATAATCTGGTCGGTTTTATTTTTCAGAGCAGTCAGCACGATGGTCATCGGCCGGTGCAGGGTGATTTGCGCAATGACCGGGTCGGATGCTATGGCCGCCGCCATTTTATCTGTCATAACCACCAGATCATGCGAATCCAGGAAGGTGTTTTGCATGTTTGGATTCAACGCCGACTGGCCACATCCGGCCACTTCCAGCAGGAACATCACCATGACAGGCAGGACCAATATCCTCATTCTGCAGCCGTTGAGGCCTCGTGCATCGCAAAGACTAAACATCTTTTCATTCCGCCTGCTTTGCCTGGAATCCGATGGGCTTGTATCAGGTTAATACAGATTCAGCGTGCGCGTTTCGTAATGCCCTTCCCATACCACTTCGCCGGTTTGCAGATTCACGAGTTGAAATGTGCACAGGTAGTATGTCGTGGCGGAATTCGGTAAATCATAGAAAACGCCTTTCAGTGCGTACTGCGGAATCATGCGGGTATTCTGCGGCACCTGCCCGCGGCTGGATTGTTCAAAAGCGTCCCCGCCCGCTCCGGCAAGTTCCTGCTGCTGAAGTTGCTGCAGTTCCTGCGGTTGAATCACAAAGGCGATTCGATCACGGGCATATTGATTCAGCAACGCCCGCATGCGTGCGAGATAAATCTGGTCATTTTGCCACGGCTGGCTGGTTTTATTATCAATGCCGGTCATAACAATAATGACTTTATTGGGATTCTGGGCAATTTCTGGAATTTTCAGCAAATCTGCTGCCAGACGATTGGTCATGTCCACCAGGTCGCGGGATTGGAGTCCCTGATCGCCCGGCTGAAAAGATGAAACGCCCGGGCGATAAGTATCGTATCCGGGTTGCGCGCAGCCGGTCAATAATAGACACGCCAGCAGCGCCGCACCCAAAGACAATGCGGCATACTGACTTTTGGAATTGTAAGAATGCATGCGAAATTCCCCTCAAAAAAAAGCCAAACGTCCGGCACAAAATCCCCGGCACACCGCAAAATTATCCGACCGTTTATCTCAATGGTCAAATCGGGATCATCTTGCCTTGACCCGCCCGGCGGCAGAGGCCAGTGCTCGTACCGGCTCTTATGATACGGATATTTACGTACAAACGAATATCAGGTTTATGCAACTTTTCAGGGCCTGGTGCGTAAGGCTTGGTGTCAACCGGTGTCGTTTTTCATAGAGGAGTCTATCATGAAGTCAGCTATACATCGCGGCTTCACTCTCATTGAACTATTGGTGGTCATCAGCATCATCGCCTTATTAATCGGCTTATTAATGCCGGCTCTGCAACTTGCTCAGCAAGATGCCAAACGTACGGCCTGTGCGGGGCAGTTGCACAGTATCGGCGAATTATTCGCCGCCTATATGCAAAGCGAAAGCAATGAAATTTTTCCCGCATGCCCGCAAATGCCGACCGTAAATTACAGCATCCCCTGCGCGGATGGAACCACGGTAAGCGCCTCGACCTCTGTGCCGCAGGGCTACGGCCCATCACCGATACAATCCGTCATTGGTGGTGTGTTGCCGCCCAAAACGATTCCCACACCCAATTATGTTCCCACGGCCAATGATCGCGGAGCCGCGGCCGCATGGGACTGCCCAGCCGATGTAAACGGCTTTACCGATTCTTTTACCGGAAAGACTTACCAGTCCTATTATCTCGGCGAAGGAACCAGTTATCAGTACAACATGGGCTTGGCCGGTGATCGAATCACCAATTACCAGATTGGTCCACCGACCCATCGTATAAATCTCTATCAGCTACTGCAGTCCAGCGGTGTGTGGGTGCTGGCTGATATGACCACCTTCCATGGCCCAGCGGGCAATCCCGATGCCGCCAATATTCTCTTTGCCGATTGGCATGTTGGCGACGCCCGCGATATTTCCGCCAACGCCGGTACGCCCTTATGGAAACATTAGAACACGCTTTTATCCTTAACCGGAGACCTGACCATGACTGCTTCAGAACAAATTAAGAAACAATGGAGTTCGACACGGAGATTCGTCAAGGACCGCAAACAAGTTGTTACACTGGCGGCATTGCTTCTGGCAATTGTCGTGGTGTATGGCTGGATGTTCATGCGAACGAAGGCCGCATCGCCCAGAGACAATGTCTCCCCTCAAGTGGCTAAAGTTCTCGCAAGCTGGAAAGGCCAGATTCCGCAATTTCCCATGTTCGGCCCGCCCGCTGGTTTCCATCGTGGGGATTGGCGCAAAATGACCGTAGCACAACGCCGCGCCATGTTCATGAAACGTCGCGTCCAGATGCAGGCTTTTTTTCTGGCCTTTGCGCATGCCAACGCGGCTCAACAGGCCGCCATTATCGCCGCAGCTAAGGCACGGTTCGCAGCCATGCGTGCCAGATGGCAGCAGCATCGTGCGGCGGCGGGCGGAGGACCAGGCGGTCGCGGCGGCCATCATGGCGGCCCGTGGGGGCACGGCAATTTTGCCACCCGTCTGCCGCAGATGATGGCCAACCACCTCATTGGCGGAAATCCGCAGATGCATGCCGCCATGACCGGCTTTTTTATGGCCATGCACAACAGCCATTAAACATGCAGCCAACGGCCTATACTTCCTGAAAAACGTGGTGCAGGTCCTCGAACCTGTATCACGTTTTTTTTTGCGCCGCCGATTCATCAGCTTTGACAAATACCCCTCTTTGCGATTATTTTACATTCGTTAAATAAAATGCTCTTTGCATCGTATCGCATATTTGAACGCTTTCGGAGTGCCCATGACAGATCGTCAATCGGATGAATCGCTGAGAAAAATGGCCGATGAAATTTTCGGCCTGACCAAAATGTCCTGGCGTCAACGCCTCGCGAGTCGCCATCAAGGCGAAGAGGAACTTTCAGAATCGCAATTTCTCACGCTGGACAGCATTGTCACACGCGGCGAACCGCAAACGGTTGGCGATTTGCAGCGCGCCATCCATGTCGTTCCCGCGCAGATGTCCCGTATTATTCGATCTCTGGAAAATGATTTTGATGCTCCCCTGATCCGCTGCGAACTCAATCAGGATGATAAACGCAAAATTGATGTCCGCCTGACCGATGCCGGAAAAACCGCCTATTCGGAGTTCATCAATTCCCGTATTGGCCGCACCCTTGATCTGTTAAGCCAGTTATCGGAAAAAGACCGCCTCGATTTTATTCGCGTGTGCGGCGAGATGAGAAAGCTTTATGATCGCGACGACATTAAAGAAAACTGACACCCGGCCCGGTAGATCCACGATTCATGCGGATCCTAAAATCCGCCTGCTGCGATTGTGGGGTCTGTTAAGCAACGGTGAAGCCAAAACGCCCTCGGCGCTGGCGAAGATATTTGGCGTTAATACGCGCACCATTCATCGCGATCTGCGGATACTCAATAAAGCCGGTTGCAGGCTCTGTTTTAATCGTAAAACAAAGGGATATTGCTGCGACAATACCGGCTTTCTTCCGCCAATGGATTTTCTTCCCGATGAAGCTCTGGCCATGATGCTTCTGGCACGACATATTCCGGATGATCCGGTACTCGAAAACGCCGCCCAACGGGCCATGCACAAGATTCGTTCCCACTTGCCGCCGAAACTGCAGGAACAACTCACGCCCCTGGAACACCACGTCACCGTCCGACCGGTCGGAATCGATAATGCGCAGTCCGCAAAAGATGTCTACAACTGTTTACAACAGGCGATCCGCGAACAGCGCGAGGTGCTGTGTCAATACGATGCGGCCCGAAGCTCCGAAAATGACGGTCTTGAGAAATTGTTCATCTTTCGACCATACCATTTGCTGTTCAGCAATCGTGCGTGGTACGTCATTGGTTATCGGGTCGATCGCAGGGCGCAACGGTCACTCAAGCTCATTCGGTTTACGCAAATCAACCTCACGGATAAACACTTTGCTTTTCCTCCGGGCTTTACAGTTGCCGATTATCTGGGCCAGTGTTGGCGAATGATTCCCGCCACGCGCCGATACCATATCCGGCTGAAAATTGATGCGGACTTCGCCACCGGCACCGCGGAAACGCAGTGGCATAGCACGCAGGAAGTGGAAATGCAGGCCGATGGTTCGGTCATCATGAGCTTTGATATTGATGGTCTCGATGAAATTGTCTGGTGGATATTGGGCCTTGGGCCGCATTGCAGGGTTCTGGAGCCCGGTGAACTTATTGCCAGTGTTCATGAACTGGCTTTGAAAACCGCACAACTATACACCACGTAATGTTCACGAAGAATTCATATAAAAGTCACTTTAAGGCCCGCCACTGACATACGCATGTCAGCGAACGTAGAAAAAATCGCCACTTTTATTGTCACACTCGAAATCGACACTATATTCAAACAAGTGGGGCGTGCTCCAACTGCAGTCGACAGTTGGAGCACTTATTGCCGCAACCCCGGGATCCCGCTGCAAATGCGCGGGGCCGCAAACATAGGCCGCTGAACTTGGAGGGAGGCAGAGAGCAACCCCGCCTCGCCACGACGAGCCGCAGCGGTCTGAACCGGTTTAATCGGGGATGTCGCCCCGGAGAGGGTATCTCCAGGGCGATACCCTTGCGGCCCAGACTTTATGCAGGCGATAACTACAGACATCCTGCGTCATGACGTTATCGCTATCAGACCATGCAACCAGTCTTACCGCCGCTACTTCCAGCTTCAACTCAGTTGTAAGTGGATGGGTCGATCTTATTCCGGGACTTTGCGCCGTGACACGCGCCGGGCCAGCGCGCGAATATGCACGGTGATTATCAATGAAAACAGCACAGCAACTGCGAAAAGATAAATGCCAATTTTGGGTGAAGCCTTCAAGGCTCCGCCGGATTTTGCAATTACCACAATCATGGCCACCACAAAGACATCCAGCATAGACCATCGTCCCAGAATTTCGAGCCACTTAAAGGCTGCCAGCCGCTGTTTATCGGTAAATTTTCCGCACCATAGCACCAGTAGAGTGCAAAGTTTGGCAAAGGGGAAAAATATAGAAAATGTCAGGAGAATCATTCCCAAGCTGTAGTGCTGATCGCGAAATAGCCCAATGGTTCCCGACCAGAGTGAATACTGACTTTTCCAGAAGACAAATTTCTTGATAGACAGCACCGGCAGACACTGCGCGGTAATCAGCAGCCCCAGCAGCAGAACCAGATAGATCGGGATGTCCAACCGCCGGGGGTAAAACTCCCAAAGAGACTTTCGTATTGCTGCAGCCATTCCAAAGGCCCTATTCCTGCCAACCAATGGGTATAACACCCACATCTTGCCGTACACTATCCGGCGATTATAGCCATGTCCGCACTCTGACGCACAACTACCAACTGCGTCAAGATTTATTATTGTTATCGCGATTGGCCGCGCTGGAGCCACGCCATGGCACGGGGTTCCGTATAAGCTGGCGCAAGTTCGATTTCCCTGAGCGGGGGCAGGCTCGGAGAGATAATGAACACATCTGACCCGGACCATCTTTAATCCGGATTGCTCGTGCTGTCCGCCCCAAAGGCGTTTGTGAGGCTTTCCATCGCAGGTAAGCAAACGGTCTATTTTGAATAGGAATGCGATATTCACCCGCTCTTCTCTGTGATCATCGTCGTTGCATCAGGCCGGTGGAATTCACAAGTTGAACAACTCCGTATAGACTACGCACGCATTGATTGCGACCGGCGCGATCTCACTGACCGTTGCCCCAGGGGGCGGCGTGACATTTAGATGTGCCAGATGGTGGCGGTTTATGGTGCCGCCTTTGGCTTCAGGTAGCGGGTGTAGCAGGTACACCGCGAACCGCGGATATGGGAACGTTTCATGCAGGCTCAAGGTCTCACGCATCCTGGTACGCTGACCGCTATGGTTCGCGTGCGCCGTCATATTGCCGCTGCGGCCTGTCTGGCGGTATTGGCAACCTGTGGTCTCATGCAGGCCCAGACCGTTTCCAGCCCCCCCGCCGTCACTACGCATCCGGCAACCCCGCGATCCATTCGCCTGCCGGCGCAATCGCAAACGCCCAGTCCGTTTACCGGCTGGCCGGTAGAGAAAGTTGAAATTCTCGGCAGCGTGCCGGCCGACCGCACGCTGATTGAAAATCAGATACGTGTGGTTCCGGGATCGGGCTATAACCGCGCCGAAGTCGGGGTGGATGTGCGATCCATTGCGTCATTGGGAAGATTTTCTTCCGTGCGGGCAGATGTTATTCCCACGTCCAACCATGAAGTGATCGTCCGCTATATCGTTAAAGAACGGCCGGTTATTCGTACCGTGCAGATTATCGGCAATCAGCACGTTAAAACAGCGACGATTTTGCAATCGCTGATGGCTCATCCAGGCGGCGCGGTGGATCCATTTATTTTCCAGACGGATCGACACGACATCATCCGGCTTTATCACAGCAAGGGATTTCTTTTCGCCCGCGTGAGCGTCAATCAGAAGGATCTGGCCAAGGGCATTGTGCAATATCACGTCACGGAAGGACCGCGGGTATATATCAGCAAGGTCTCCTTTGTTGGGAACAATTATTATCCCGACTGGTTTTTGCATTTTAAGACCAATGTGACCGCCCGATGGAAGTTATTCTGGCTTATTCCGATTCATGATGGTGTGCTGCAACATTCCGACCTGGAAACGGATCTGGTCACGCTGCGCGATTTATGGCTGAAGAAGGGGTATCTGGATTGCCGAACATCATACAATTTGAAATATACACCTGATCTGCATCATGTGCAGGTGCAATATGTCATTCACCCCGGCGAGCGGTACCGGATCGGTCGGATCATTTTCAAAGGCAACCATGTATTAAGCACCGCCGCGCTGATGAAAGATGTTACCATGCCGCCGGGCCACTATTATGACCGCGGCCTGATTGAAGCCACGCAACAGCGCATCGCCGCCATCTATGGCAAACTCGGCTACATATACAGTCGAGTTAATCCGTCGTTCGCCTACACCTCAAAGAAGGGATATGTCAATCTGGTAATCCGGATTTCCGAGGGGCAGGCTTACCATGTAGGCCGCATTATCATTCGTGGCAACGCCAAGGTGCAGGATCATGTGGTGCGACGGGAAGTAAGGCTGTACCCGGGTAAGCTCTATGATACCACGGCAGTCCGGCGGTCTATTTCCCATATTCAGGACCTGGGACTTTTTACCCACGCGAATATCACACCGATCGGCAATCAACCCAACACCCGCAATGCGCTGGTAAATCTGGACCAGGGACAGACGGCTCAATTTATGATCGGTGCCGGTGTGTCATCCGATGCCGGGCTGATCGGGCAGGTAAGCGTTACACAGAAAAATTTTGATATTACCGATACCCCCCATTCGCTGGGCGAACTGCTTCGCGGGCAGGCGTTTGCGGGCAACGGTCAATATTTTAACATCACGCTGGAACCAGGCACGGTTTACCAGTTGTACCGGGTAACCTTCGCCGAGCCGTATCTGTGGGACAGCCCGTACAGTTTCCGAAACAGCGCCTATTACTTTACGGAATATTACAACACGTATGATATTAACCGGCTCGGTGATCGTGTCACGGTTGGTCGCCGGATTACCAATCATCTGCAGGTTACACTGGCATTCCGTTGGGAAGAGGTGAATGTCAATAACATTACCGATGTCGGCCCGCCCGGTTTCAATCCCAATTATCCCGACGCCGCGCCGGAAGTTTTCGCGCAAGCGGGCTACCATTATTTAAGCAGCATCAAGCCGGCGATTGTATTTAATGATACCAACAGCAATATTTTCCCCACTCGCGGCGTGGTGGCTGGAATTTCAATGGAGCAATTTGGGGCCATGGGCGGGGCCTATACATTTACTAAATTTGATATTTTCGGCACCTATTATCATACGCTGTACACCGATCTATTCGGACAGAAAACGGTGTTGATGCTTAAAAATGACTTTGGCTTTATTCCATGGGGTACATCGGTATTTTTCGAGCGTTTTTATGCCGGCGGTATTGGATCATTGCGGGGCTATACCTATCAGGGTGTTACCCCGCGTTCCGGCCCACTGCAGGACGGTATCGGCGGCAATTTTATGGATGTAGCAACCGCCGAGGTCAACTTTCCGTTGTATAAGAAAATTTTACGCGGCGTGGCATTTATCGATGCCGGTGATGTTGAACCGAATGTACATCTGGGAACCACAGTTATTGATGCCGGTGTTGGTATCCGCGTCATTCTGCCGTTCTTCGGAAAATTGCCACTGGGTATTGACTTGGCGTATCCCATCCATCATGCGCAAAACGACCACATTGAATACATCAGTTTTGCCTTGGGCATTCCGATGTGATCAGCCTGGCATATGGGCTATAATATCATCACGTATTCCAGCGGGTGCCAAGAGGAACGTGCGAGGTCGATCACCATGCCGATGCATCAACGAAGAATGGCTGTTCTATTTCTCATTATCTTGGGGCTGGCAATACCGCTGGGCCGTCAGAACGTTTACGCCGCGTCCGGGCCGCCAAGTCTTGCCGTGCTTCCGTTTGTACCCGCCACGCATGATGCCAAAAACCTGGCGCAACGTATGCGGTTTGCCGTGGCTAAGAAACTTTCCCGTGACGGCCATTACAAGCGGATTGATGACCATGACGTCAACATGATGATCGATGCCCTGCAGATGCCTTGGACACCACCGGTCACGACCGCCGATATTCAGACTGTCATTAAGTCACTGGCCACGGATCAAACGGTCGCCGGTTTCGTGAAAGGCCGGCGGCTTACGCTGGAACTGTTTATCGGAACAAAGTTGGCAAAAACCGTTTCCGCCACCATTCCACCGAATAATACCAGCCCACGATTAACCGTTGAGCACATGCTTACCGATTTATGTCATGTTCAATTTCATCATGTGCGATCATGGCAGATCGATCCCAGCGCTGCTCTGAAGAAATTATTTGAAGCGCGGCCCAATCTGGTGAAAGATCCCGATTTTTCTCAGGCGGGCAAATCCGGATTCCGCGCCGTTAATTGGGATGTTTTTCTGATGAAACAGGATTATCATCCACCGGTACTGACCAAGCAGGCCGCTCGAGCACTGGCGGCGAATCATGCCGCGATTGTGCCGCAAACAGTGGTTTCACCCCGCGATAAAGGCTATTGTCTGATGTTACGCACCGATTTGGGAATTGCGCAAAGTAATGGCCTGGCCTGCGAAAGCACCTGGATACCCGTTGTTCAGGGCGATCGTTACCGCTTTATTGTGCAATATCACAGCAATGCGCCGAGAATTCGGATTTTTATTAATGGATTTGCGTACAGTCCCGACCAATTCAGCAATGCCAATAACCTCACGAGCCAACGCCGCGAGATTTATCGCTGTCAGGTCTTGCCCGTCACAAAAAATACCGGATGGAGCCAAACCGGTATCGACTTTACGCCTGAATCTATTAAGGCAATGAGAAAGAAGTTTCCGATCCGCTGGGTCCGCATCGACTTTTACTCATACTTAAACGCCGGAGATGCCTTTTTCCGCGATGTACAACTGAAGGATATTACACCGCGCTGAAAGCACATGCCGCAGTACCGCTGCGTTTCCAATACGCCATCACCGCGGTATTGCGCATGGCCCGCCGTTGGGGCATGCACATCATTGATGTTCCATTATCGCAATGTGATCCGCAGGCATTCGGACTTTTACCAATGGCAGCGTGTTATTGCTGCACAATGCCCATTGGTGCAGCCAGCAGTACGTTGTTCTGCTGCAGCACGTGGACAAGGTCATACATTTGCACCATGGTTGTGCGATATGATTTTGGCAAGCCGGCGGTCATCATCGTCAGTGCGGCGGGAACCTGCGTATCAATACCCAGCCGCTGACGAATGATCTGCGCCAGCGTCTGTGCGCGCGGATAGATCAGCACACGGTAGGCTCCGCTGATTTTTCCATCCTTCGCGGCAATAACAATTGAATCGTGCAGGGACCCCACGCGGTCCACCAACCCTTTGCTTACGGCCATGGCACCGGGAAACAGCCGGCCGCGGGCGATTTTTTGAATGTCTGATATTTTTTTGCCGCGCGACTGCATAACCCGCCGGGTAAATAAAGCGTATGTCCGTTTCATCATATGAGTGATAAAGGCACGCTCTTCGGGCGTAAACGGCGTTGTGCTGTTAAACATTGCGGCATGATCCCCCATGGAAAATGTCTGGACGTGAAGGCCGATCTTTTTGAACAGCCCTCCCAAAACCACTTTCCCCCCCACGACACCGATGGAACCGGCAATCGTGCCTGGATCGGCAATGATTTCCTTTCCGGCCGTGGATATATAGTAACCCCCGCTGGCGGCTTCGGCGCCCATGGAAACCAGCAGCGGCTTTTTCCTGCCGGCGGCGTGAAGAATCTGCCAGATTTCCTCACTGGCCTCGGCTGAACCACCGGGGGAGTCCACCCGAAGCACAATGGCCTTGACGGCGGAATTCTTCAAAGCGGATTTGACTTCCCGGCGAATCCGAGCCGGTGTCACGAGATTGGAGCTGTAGCTGGTACCGGGAGAATCATCGGTAATGACGCCATCGGCACAAATCACCGCGACGGCGGGCTTGGCGCTGACTCGAGTATGCTGGGGAGCTCCGAGCATTTGCAGCAGTGCCAAAGGACTGCTTAAATCCATCGGGGATATCCTCTGGGTACCGTAGTGAGTTATAAGTTTTGCCGGACCATCAAAATCCGTTTGAACCCATTTTCGGATATTCTGCCGATTCTCAAGCTGATCCACAAACCCGCTTTTTTTTGCATGGCGGCCTTCCATCCATCCGGTGTTGATGGCTGAAACGATCTGAGAATGGGAAAGATTTGGCCGGTTTTTTGCAATTGTCGCGACGATTTGTCCGTACCAGGCGGTAATCAGCCGATTAATTTGCTTCGCGAACGCCGGGCTGGCGGAATTACGCGTCATAGGCTCTTCGGCACCTTTAAATTTGCCGATCTGCACCATGTCGGCCTGCAAATCCAATTTGCCAAGCAACCCTTTGAAGAACATGAGTTGAATGGCCACGCCAGGTAAAAACAGATCTCCATGTCTGGACATGATTGCATCATTGGCATAGCTGGCCAGGAGATACGTGTTGGTATCATAATCAGGCGAGAAAACGGCCACCTTTTTTCCTTTAGCCCGCAGGTGAGCAATCAGCTCGCCGAGTTCCTGCGATTGTGTCAAGGATAAATGAAATGATCGGAGATTCAGAAATACGCCCTGAATTGCCGGGTCATGAGCCGCCCGGAGCAACTGTGACATCGTCTGCGTTAACGATGATCGTCGACTTGGCCCCATCGTCAGCCAGTTCAAGGAAAACCCGCTGGGATGCTCCTGCAACTGTCCTTCGAGGGTAATTTCCGCAATACGATTGGCCGCCGATACCCGCGGAGCGCTGGCGAGGGCCAATGCCCCCATCGCCGTTGCGGCCACCGCGAGAACAATTTTCCGATACTGAAAACGTTTCCTCATTGATGCGCTCCTCAAAAGCAGCCTTCGAATAACCTGTGCCGATAATTGTAGCCCGCCGCGGCATAAAAGCCGAATCACGGTTAATGCGCCGGCAAATTGGCCGCCCTTATCTCAGGTCCGGCGGATATCCAATAAAAATGCGACAACAAAACCGAACAAAGCCAAAATCATCAGCGGCGCACGAATGACATTAAACCGGGCGATATGAATGATCCAAGGTACCGGCGGCACGGGCTTGGGATCAATGGGTTCAAGAGCCTCATCAATGAGACTCTGTACATCACGCGGGCGCGTGTCATTTGCCAGCGGCAGGACCTGTTCGGAGGGGTTTACAATGTTTAACTGCCGGTCCGCCAGGCGTTGCATGAGCCGCTGGTCGGTGTCAGCGAGCTTGATGAAACGGTTTTGCAGCGCAATTTTTTCGTTTATTAAAGCCAGAGTGGCACGCAGGTTATTTCGAGTCACTTCAGCCTGATGCATGTCATGAATTGCCGGTGAAAGAATAATCAGGGCCACCGCCAGCAATGATGCCAATAGAACCGCCCAACTGACGACACCGACGCTTAAAATTAAAGGCAGAATCAAAAATCTGTTCGTTTGTTGAATGCGACGCATTGACAACCATCCGTTCGAGGACCATCCATGGTACACATATATTGTGCACGAGCCGGGCAATAAAGTACAGCACGAGGCCGGGCCGGAACTTCTGCATCCTTTCCATTCATCTGCCCGGCGCTTCCGCTGCTACCGTATTTCAGGCAAGCGATTAAAATAATGCGGCTTGGCATGGGCAATAGCGGCACAATTTGCTCAAATTGCCGTCAAATGGTGTTGACGTACGGTTTGTAAACCAGCTACCTTGGAGCAATATGGAACATCTGGGCCCCATTGATCTGCTGGTTATCGCGGCGTATTTTGCGCTGATCGTAACGACAGGGCTGATGATGAGCCGCCGGGCGGCACAGGGGATGGAAAGTTATTTCCTTGCGGGTCGCTCGTTGTCATGGGTGCTCCTGGGAATATCCGGCATGGCGCTGTGGTTTGATTTAACGGGCACCATGCTCATAACCTCCTTTCTCTACATACTGGGGCCGCGGGGACTGTTTATCGAATTTCGCGGCGGTGCCGTTCTGGTACTGGCGTTTATGCTTGCATTTACCGGCAAGTGGCACCGCCGATCCCGCTGTCTTACGGCGGCACAATGGTACACATTTCGCTTTGGTGAAGGCCGGGCGGCCGAACTGGTGCGTTTTCTGACGGCACTGATGGGCATTATTCTTGCTATCGGCATGCTGGCGTATCTGGTACGCGGCGCAAGTCTTTTTCTTGGTATGTTTTCTCCATTTTCACCCGTTGTCACCACCGCTTTGGTCATTGCCGTTGCAACACTGTATACCATGTTCGCCGGATATTACGGCGTCGTGGTCACCAACGTGATACATGGAATCGTACTGATCGTGGCTTGCGTTGTGGTGTCGATAATCGCATGGCACAGTTTTGCCAACGTTAGCGCGTTGGCAAAATCGGCGGATCTGGTAACCGGTAATGCACAATGGACTGATTCCGCGCCTGCGTGGCAGGTTCATACGCCAGCAGGTTACGGTGCCTACCATTATCTTATTTTTATTGTGGCGTTTTATCTTTTGCGTAACGTTATCGGCGGGCTGGGCAGCGGCGCTGAGCAACGCTACTTCGCCGCCAAAAGCGACCGAGACTGCGGAATGTTGTCATTGCTGCAGGCCGTAACGCTGATGCTCCGCTGGCCCATGATGATCGGTTACGCCATTTTGGGCATTTTACTGGTGCATCATCTGTATCCGGATGCGACATCGGTGCATAACGCATCGATGCTGATCCATCGCTATTTTCCTGGAACTGATCCGGCATTCTGGCAGGATCTGCTGGGGCGCATCAGCCATGATCCTGGGCGCTATGCCTCCGGGTTAACCAACGGATTGCGGCACATTCTGGGGCAGGATTGGAGATCCCGATTGCCTTTGGTCGGTTATGCCGGCACGGTTGATCCGGAATTGATTCTTCCGGCGGTGCTTAAATCCATCATGATTCCGGAGATACGCGACTTACTGCTGATTTCCATGCTGGCAACCATGATGACCTCGCTGACCGGGCAGGTGAATACCGCAACGGCGCTAATGGTTAACGACATTTATAGAAACTTTCTTCGGCGATCCGCGAAAAACCGGGAGCTTATTATTACGTCCTATCTGGGAACACTGATCATCGTAAGTATCGGTTTTATTATGGGAATTGAGGCTCAAAGCATTAATAACCTGTGGGGGTGGATTATCATGGGACTCACTGCCGGTACATTGGGGCCTTCGGTACTGCGGCTGTACTGGTGGCGCTGCAACGCCTGGGGCGTGGCGGCGGGAACCTTTGCCGGTGGCGTTGCGGCAATCCTGCAACGGCTCGCCGATCCTGATATGCTGGAATGGAAACAATTTGTTGTCATGGCGGGGATATCGTTCTTCGTTACCCTGGTGGTGTCGTTGCTGACGCGCCCCACTCCGGCGGCTGTAACAGAACACTTTTACCGCGTTACCCGGCCTTTCGGCCTGTGGGGCCCCGTAAAGAAAATATTTTCCCCCGAGCAACGTAAGGCTCTGGCCAGCGAGCACCGCAATGATTTGCTCACAGTACCCTTTGCGCTGCTCTGGCAGGTAACGCTGTTTCTGCTGCCGATGCAGTTGGTGATGAAGGCGTACAGTTCCTTTTGGCACACACTGCCGCTTTTTCTTCTGGGCGTTGCGGGAATGTACATTTTCTGGTGGCGCAAACTGCCCGCCGCGAATTCCAGCGATGCGCTATTTCCGATGGTTGCGCCGGAATGTCAGCATTGTGCGGATCGCGAACCGACCGACCGTTCCGCCGCCGGCTCGGTGGATTAGCCGGTGGTTCCGAATTCTTTGCGATGCGCTTGCAGCCATTGCTGCCACGGTTCGGAATGTTGTGGAAATTTCTGGCCGGTTTGAAATGTTAAATCACTCCACGCGGCCTGCACAATGGCGACATTTCGATCGTCCAGCGCGTTGATGAGTGTTTCGATGACCAGCCGGTTTTTATACGGCCTCAAAGCTTCAGCGGCGTAAATGCGAACTTGCGCATCCGAGTCATTTTGCAGGCGTGTAATTAAATCGGGTATTAAAATCGGATTATTGACATAAGTTGCGGCCAGGGCGGCGCACATACGCACAAACTGCGAAGAATCCGTTAATCCTCGTTGCAGATCCGGTGCCACGGACGGCTGACCGGAAGTGCCCAGAGCAAGCATGGCCTGACCGCGAACCAGAGGCGATGGAGAGGTTTCCGCCAACCGATAGGCATCCATGTAGGGCTTTTCATGGCCCCATTTTTGCTTGGACATCCAGGCAATTGCCTCGCGCTGGGTGTCGGGATTATCAGTGGCGAAGAGGTTACGAGCCTGAGCGACAACCGAATGTCCGCCCTGCAGGTGCTTAAGCCAGTTTTGCACCAGAGAATTGAAATTCTGATTGTTGCCGCTGCCGGAGGAACATCCGGCGAGCATGATCAGCGATACCGTGAAAAGAAGGAAAATGCGCCCCGCACGCCAGAAGCGACGGGGTCCTTGAAGAAATTCTGGATATTGATTCATACTTAATCCGTTGACGCTGTTTCAAGCACTTCAGGATCCACCCACACCGGTTGGGAAATAGATCTGCCAAGAAACCGATTCGCCAGACTTTCAAATCTCTGGCCCTGATCCGTAACATAACACGTCAGTGAGCCGTCTTCCGGCGCACCGGGATGCAGTGCCGCCATTGTAGTAAGCTTTTCCCGAACCACCAAGGCCGTCTGATCCGCGGAATCGACCAGGGTGGTCCGCGGCCCCATTAATCGGCTGATTGTTCTGGCATAAATGGGGTAATGCGTACAGCCGAGGATCAAGGCCGGTGGATTCAATGATTTCAGCGGTGCCAGATATTCCGCCAATACCGCCTGCACAACCGAGCTGTCTTCCTCCCGACCTTCCTCAATCATTGGCACGAGCAATGGACACGCACGCCCCACCAGGTGAACGGCCGGATCACGTCGGCTTACCGCATGCACATACGCCCGGCTGGAGATCGTTGCTTCCGTGGCCAGCAACCCAATAGCGCAATCACCGGCGGGCCGTTGCCGCCGCGCCAGCCGCACGGCGGCTTCCGCCCCGGGTTCCAGAACACCGATAACGGGAACGGAGAATTCGATCAGCAGTTCCTGCAGGGCCGTGGCACTGACCGTATTACATGCCACGACCAGCAGTTTGGGATTCATCTGCATGAGAAATCGCAAACATTGTCGCGCGAATTGCAAAACCGTGCGCGGAGATTTCGTACCGTAAGGCAGCCGGGCGGTATCACCAAAGTAAATCAGCGATTCAGCGGGTAA
>JAJZJL010000187.1 GCA_021810145.1 Planctomycetota bacterium
TCGTCGCCGATAATGGCTCAACAGATAACACCGCAGCCATTGCGGAAAGGGCGGGCGCCAAAGTGGTGCCGGCGGCGATTCGCGGTTATGGCAGCGCTTGCCTGGCCGGCATTGCGGCTGCGGAAAATGCGGATATTCTCGTATTTATTGATGGAGATTTCAGTGATTATCCGCAGCAAATGCACGCGCTGGTTCAACCCATTGCCGAAAATCGCGCCGATATGGTTATTGGATCGCGCACGCTGGGAAACCGCCAACGCGGCTCATTGACCATTCAACAGCGCTTTGGCGGAGCACTGGCCTGCAAGCTCATGTGGTGGTTGTGGTCGGTGCGATACACCGACCTGGGCCCCTTCCGCGCGATATCCCGCGCGGCCCTGCTGCAACTGCGGATGGATGACCTGAATTTTGGCTGGACAGTGCAAATGCAGATTCGCGCCGCGGTCGCCGGGCTGCGCACCATGGAAGTTCCCGTCGATTACCGCCGGCGCATTGGCCAATCCAAAATTTCCGGCACGCTGCGCGGTGTGGTCATGGCCGGGTATAAAATTCTCTATACCATTGGCAAAGAATTCTGGATCGCACGCCATTGCGTGAGAAGCGCCGGAAATCAAGGCAAGAATCATCTCAAAACCAACACATAAATCTCCGTATCATAACGGGCGTTACAGACTCAATGCGTCCGGCTTTTTGCGCTGCCTGATCCATTGAACGCTCCGGAATCACATAACATCATTTTTTGCGACGATAAACGATGTCCCCACCACCATTTGTTTTCGGCTCTTCCGATTATCTGCAGCGCGGAAGGCAATAACTGCGTGAAGGAACTTTTCTTTCTACTACACGCGGCGTCAACGGCCGTGCGGGAGTGAAAGGTTATTATCGGGAGTTGCCAGTGCCGGGACGCCGAAAGATTATCGCAACACGCCGTTATAGCCGCAGGCTTAAAAAGCGCGTGCCGGGCGGTTTTCCGAACCTGGAAAACAACAGTCCGGAAACCCTGCGAATCAATCGCACGAAACCCGCGGTAACGTCCGAATATAAGCACAAAAAGCCTGCATTTGAGCATCTTGCGACTGATAACTTTTTCGCGGGCAAACCCGGCGTTTTTTCCTTACCCCCGGCATATCGCTGATCCGATGCAAGAGGTGTTGTTACTCGCCGGCGGTCGTGCCTTCGATCGCCAGAGTTGTTTGGGCCGCTGCGCCCGTTACGGAGCCTGCCAATGAATACGCAAGATACCCCCCTGCCGTTACGTCCGAAAATGATCAGTGATGCGGATATTCAGATTGCCGCTTCACATTCCAACGCTGCGCGGTGCGCCAGCGCAGCGTTGGCTTTGGCGGCCGCTTTTGCCACCACCCATGCGGTCCAGGCCAACACCACATTTGATCAAATTGGTCTGACTCAATTGCAGAGCATCGCCCCGAATATCAACGGCACAGGCGTTAATGTCGCGCAGGTGGAAGCCTCCGTCAGCAGCACCACCCAGAATGCCTTTGAACCGAACCCCGCCAATCTCAGCACCAATGCCCAGTTTACATTCATTGATTCCTCCGGAATTGCCTCCGGATCGTACAACAGTGCCGATGCGTCATGGCACGCGGAATATGTCGCATCACTTTTTTACGGCGGTGCCGGAGCGGGTGTAGCGCCGGATGTTTCCCATGTTTATGTCTATGCCGAAAGTTATTACTACAACACGCTGTATGCCGGAACCGCGCCGATCAACAGTTCCAGCGGCGCAGCCCCTTCGGTTGTCAATCAAAGTTTTATATATCCCGGCGTGACATCTTCCACCAGTGCGTATCTGGATCAGATATGGGATAACTATGCCGCTGAATATAATACCCTGTTTGTTACCGCAATCGGTGACGGCCAAACCACCAGCACCACCACCCCCAGTTATGTCAATGCCCCGGCGGATATGTACAACGGCATTGCCGTAGGCGCCTTCACCGGTATTGGCGGGACACCCTCCACATGGGTGGGACCGACGTGGGACGGCCGATCGGCCCCGGATCTGATCGCACCGGGCAGCTACACCAGCTATACCGCGCCGCTGGTCAGCGGATCGGCGGCGCTGTTAATCCAGGCGGGCAACGCCGATGTCGGCGGCACCGCAACCGCCGCCGCCGCCACGGACATCCGCACGGTCAAGGCGCTGCTGCTAAACGGTGCCACGAAAATACAGGGGTGGACCAATTCCTACACCGCCAACAGCGGCACATATACCTACAACGCCACAACCGCCAACGCCACCACGCCGCTGGATCCGCGTTATGGCTCAGGCATGGTCAATGTTTATAACTCCTATGAAAATTTGGCCGGTGGCGAACACAGCTATTCCGCCACCACCAGTAGCGCCATCAGCAGTTTCACAAGCAATACTGCCGCCCCAGCCGCGAGTTTCACGGGAACGGCCATAACCGCAACCAGCGGATGGAATCTGGCGTCCATTACCGCCACTTCCAAATCCAATGCTGTTGAAAATTACGACTTTAATTTACCCGGGACATCGGTGAACAGTTGGGATTTAACCGCCACGCTGACGTGGAATAAGGATTATCAGGCCAACGGCATTAATCATCTGATGCTGTTTTTATTGAATTCCTCCGGGCAGGAAGTCGCCAGCAGCACCAGCATGCTGGATAATCTGCAGCAGATTAATGTTAATTCCGCACTTGGTATGACCACGCTTGCTCCCGGTCAGTACGATCTGGCGGTGGAGATGCTTGGCGGCAGCAATCTGATATCCAGTTCCGAAACCTACGCTCTGGCCTGGAATTTTGTCGATCCAGTATCAGTCCCCGAACCGGATACCATCGCCGTGCTGCTGCTGGGCTCCATGTTCGCAATGCTGAAGCGAAAATGCTGATAACGCAGGCTCGGTGCTTTCAGCATGACCGGCACCGGAACAGGCGCTACGGAAATTTCCCGGCGGCTTTTACGCTGGATAACAAATGGGCGTTGGCCCGGCCAACGGTGCCGTCTTCCGCTTTGATCGCCCGGCAGATATGCTTTTCATCATTTAGAAAGTCCTTGGCGCTCTCCGCCATGGCCACCATGTCCCGGAAATCCTTTACCGCCTGCCGCGGATGATCAGCGAGAAGCAGCAGATTTCCTTTTTCCAAAAGTGTCCAATTGCCGTTGCCATGCAACGCCCGCAATTTTCGCTCGTATGCGCCGGAGTTTACCGTTACCGCCGCCAGTACGCCGCAGCGATCAATCGGTTCGTGTTCATCAGCCGGTATTTTGCCGCCGGCAATCTCTTCGGAAATGAACGCATGGATAATATGCGGATGGCCCCGGTATACCGTCGCCACGCACCTGCCAACGAGCAGCAACACCGATTTTGTATCGGCCAGTGAGCAGATGTCGAAAAGGCTTTTGGCGTTGCGCAGCGCGGCATTGGGCTTTCCCATCGCCAGCAATGCCCGGATGCGATCAGCCAGGACCGCGTCGATATTTTCCGTCAGGCCGGGGTTATGAAGTATGTCCACCTCCGCCAGGGCGGCCACCGCAGAGTAATCTCGGCGGCGCAGCAACTTCGGCAGCCAGTTGTACTGCAAGTGGTACGGGGCGGCGTAATGGCCCGGTGCCTGAAGAAGTGCGGCGATGCGCTTTACCGCCCATGCCGTTCGGGCGGTGGTGCCGCCGGCCAAAGCCGAATCTATTCGCCGGTGCGCCGGATTTGCAGCCGCGGCGGGTGGCAAGCCGGCGGCCGACAAAATCAAAACGCATATCGGCGCCATTCCGCAGATTGTTTTCCTGGTCCACTGCATAAAATAATTCTCCGCAAATTTCAGGCGTCAGAGTTCCGATTCAGTGCGGCTGAACTGGCCGCCCAAGAGCACCGTGAAAGCCCGGCACGTGGCGAGCTTTGCGGGCCGCCGGACCGGGACAGCTACTGCTTACCCAGCGTTGGATTTTTCCGCCGCCTGATCGACATCACCCACCGGTTTGCGCCGCCAATTGTGCCGTCCGCAGCCCGGATGCTGCTGGCGATCCGTTCGCTGATGCCCGGCAGGTCCTTGCTACCGGCTATATCATACGCCTCGTTAAAGCAGTGCCTTGCCGCGGCAGGCTTTCCGGCCAGCAGCAGCAGATTTCCTTTGCCAATAAGCGTCCAGAGCTGCCGGCCGGATTGATCCGTGGCGGCGGTTACATACGGCCGCGCATTTATTTTAATAGCGGCCAGCACAGGGCAGGTGGGTACCG
>JAJZJL010000188.1 GCA_021810145.1 Planctomycetota bacterium
CGGCATTGGTGGTCGCCGTTATCGGTATTGCCAGCGGCGAAGCTTCCATCGGCTTTCTCATGCTGGCCCTGATGGGTGCCCTTACCGCTTTTCTTATTTTTAACTTTAACCCCGCCCGCATTTTCATGGGTGATGGCGGCAGTCTGTTTATTGGTTTTACCATCGCCGCCGCCGCCGTGGTTGCGTCGCATCACAGTAATTCCCCATTACCGCTGATCATTACCGCCGTGGCATTATCGATTCCCCTGGTGGATACCGCGGTAACCTTCGCCCGCCGCGGCATTTTGCAGCGCCGCAGCCTCTTTTCCGCGGAACGTGGTCATCTGCACCATCGCCTGCTGGATTTAGGCCTCTCGCATCTGCATGCGGTCTATCTGCTTTATTGCTTCGGTGGTGCCACCTGCCTGCTGGCCATTGCCATGCTCTTCGGCAACATGCCGATTATGGCTCTTGCCAGCTTCGCCCTGGCCCTGCTTTTGCTGGTGCTCTTCCGCACCGCCGGTTCCGCCCGCGGCGGAGACATGGTGCGTGCCATGCGGCGAAACCGCCAACTCGCCCGTGAATCCCGCACCTACCGCAAAGCCTTTGAATCCCTGCAGATCCGCCTCGCCCGTGCCAGCACGTTTGATGCCTGGTGGGCCGGTGTCTGTGAAGCCGCCCAAATGCTCCACTTCAGCCGCGTGGCCATGGCCGTCACCCGGCGCGATGGTTCCGTTGATGACCGGGTCTGGCAAAGCAATGAACCAATCCCGGAAGGTGTTGCCATCATGACCGCCTCACTGCCAATTGCCCATCGGCGCGTCGGTAAACCCATGCGGCTGGAAATGGATGTCCCCGCGCCAACCTTCCTGGAATCCGCCGGACACCGCATTGCTCTTTTTGCCCGCCTTATGGAGGAATTCAGTCTTTCCAATCTGACGGATCAGCCGCCCGGGCCTTTTAAAATCCGTCTGTTCGGTATTGGCTTTCCGCGCGGCCGGCAACGCCGCGGCGCGGCGGAAAATAAAAATATCGCCGGCCGCATCGGTTCCCTTGATCCGGCAAAGTATAAATCGCTGAAACTCCGGCTCTCCAAACCTGTAACCGCTTTAAAGGTGGCCATCGTCCATGATTTTCTATATACCTATGCCGGAGCCGAACGCGTACTTGAGCAGATGCTCCAGTGCTTCCCGCAGGCCGATATTTTCAGTCTCTTTGATTTTCTTCCGTCGGATCAGCGCGACTTTATTCTCAACAAAACCGTGCATACCACCTTCCTGCAGAAAATGCCCATGGCCAGAAGCAAGCACCGCGCTTATCTGCCGCTGATGCCCATGGCCATTGAGCAAATTGATGTATCTAAATATGATATGGTTATCTCCAGCAGTTATGTCGTCGCCAAGGGCGTTATTACCCGCCCGGATCAACTGCATGTCTGCTATTGCCACAGCCCCGTGCGCTTCGCCTGGGATATGCAGGGCCAGTATCTGAAAGATGCCGGCCTGGATCATGGCCTCAAAGGCGCCATGGCCAAACTGATTCTCCATTACATCCGCGTGTTTGATGTGCGCTCCAGCGGCGGTGTGGATGCGTTTATGACCAACTCCAGCTTTGTGGCGCGCCGCGTGGACAAAGCCTACCGCCGTTCCGCCACCCCCGTGTTTCCCCCGGTTGATACCGACACTTATACCCTCTGCACGGATAAAGCGGACTACTACGTTACCGCCTCCCGGCTTGTGCCGTATAAACGCATGGATGTCATTGTTCAGGCTTTCAACCGCATGCCCGATCGCCGGCTGTATGTCATTGGCGAAGGCCCTGAACTTGATACCATCCGCGCCCTGGCCGGGCCGAATGTTAAAGTAATGGGCTACCAATCCGGCCAGCGCCTGCGGGAATATCTGCAGCACGCCCGCGGCTTTGTGTTCGCCGCCGAGGAAGACTTCGGAATTGTCCCCGTGGAAGCTCAGGCCTGCGGCACACCTGTAATTGCTTATGGCCATGGCGGGGTAACCGAAAGCGTCATTGACGGTATCACCGGCGTATTTTTCATGGAGCAAACCGCGGAAAGCATCATCGCCGCGGTGGAACACTTTGAACGCATCACCTTTAATCCGCAGGTGATCCGGAAAAACGCCGAGCGCTTCAGCAAGGCGGTCTTCCGGGAAAAGTTCATGGAATTTGTGAATAATCAATGGCAGGAATTCCGCAATGTGCGCCTCGACGCCATCGCCGCAGCGCAGCAAGCCGCCCCGGCAAGTGAACCGCCAGTAACCGAAATAAAAGCCAGCCCAGGTTAGCCGGCAGCAATGGTCATTGATAATTGAATCAAGGTTCCAGGTTCTGCATCCATCGAACCTACTGACCAATACTGATAATACTGATAATACTGAACCTACTGCCCAATACTGATAACACTGATAACACTGATAATACTGAATATACTGCCTTTATATCTTTGTGCCTTTGCGTCTTGGTGGTGAAAAAAGCGCCCACCCCCGGCCCGCCGGGAATCATTGAAGCGCAGCGCTCATGCTCTTGCATCTTCTTGAAAGCGGCTTTCTATTTGCATCTGATTTGACTATAATTTACAGAAATGAAGAACGAAAAGCACATGACAGAACGCATTGAATTGGGTGAATATATTGTGGCCGACCCCAAAATATGCCACGGTAAACCTACGTTCAAAGGCACGCGCATCATGGTTTGGCAGGTATTGGATGATGTGGCCGACGGCCGCTCTTGGGAATTTATCTGCAATCAGCGCTGGGGCGGGCGTATACCGTTGAACGCCATTGCTGAAGCCGTTCGGCTGGCGCAAGAAGCATTGCTCCAACGGTACGGCGTCGCCGCGCGGCGACCGATGCGGAAACATTGCGAACCGATTTTCGCTTGATTTTACTTGATGAAAATTTTCCGAAAGATCAATTGCCACTGCTGAAGGACTGGCGCATTGCCTGTCGGCTCATTGGCCGGGATGCAGGGCGGCTCGGAGTGAAGGATCCTGACATCATTCCGCTTCTGCATCAATATCGCGGCGTGACATTTTTTACATTGGATTGGGATTTTTTTGATGCCGCTTTGTGCCACACGGCGTATTGCTTGGTGTGGCTGGATGTGCGGGCGGATGATGCATCGCATTTTGTGCGACGTTTTCTTAAACATCCGCGTTTCAGTACTCAGGCGCTACGCATGGGCATTGTGGCGCGTGTGCATCATGAGGGGATTGAATTTTGGCAGCGCAATCGCGCTGTTCGGCGTGAGCGATGGATTTAATATCCGGCACCCTCTGTTACCTCCCTGTGAGATAAAACGTTTTTCACCACGAAGTCTCAAAGACATGAAGGCCGACGGATTTACAAAGAGGTACAGGAGGCGGCGGCTGCGCCGAGAGGGTAGAGCGTGGTAAGTAGAAAGTGGAGGACAGGAGGCTGCGGCGAAGCATTCAGCATCAGGCATTGAGCATTTAGAAGAAAAAAGAAGCGCAGCGCTTCCGTCCCGGCTCGCCGGCTAAGCTGACTTCCGGATTCCAGATTCTAGATTCTAGATTCTAGATTCTGCAATACTGATAACACTGAATTTACTGCCTTTATATCTTTGTGTCTTTGCGTCTTTGTGGTGAAAAAAGCGCCCACCCCCGGCACCGCCGGGACCGTTCCCTCCTTGTGATTAACCATAAATGATGGCGCGCGATGGGGTTTGAATTGACAAAGAGGCAGGGGCGGTTGCCAGCACGGAGCATTTGGCATTTACGGTTGCGAGGCTGGATATGTAAAGTGGAAAAGTCAAGAATCTTGACTTTCTGCGCGACTTTTCATAGGATGCGATAAGCGTGCCCGTAACGGTTGAAATTACGCCGCAGGCCCAGGCTCAGGTTGATCGGTTGAACGAGCCAATGTATGGACGTGTGCTGGCCGTCGTGGAGCGACTCCACTCCTGGCCTGCTGTAAGTGGTGCCAAACCATTGCGGGGGCGGCTCGCCGGGCACTACCGTATCCGCGCTGGAGATTACCGGGTGCAATTCCACGTTCAAGGCAATGTGGTGGTGATCGAGAAAGTCGGACACCGGGACGGGTTTTACGAGGATTGACCTATGTCAGGAACACTGCAAACACTTCATCTGGGCGGCAAAGATTTTGTCATCATGGAAAGGCCGGAGTATGAACGTCTGGTGGGAATTGGCAGTCACCGCCGGCCGAAAAAAGCGGGAGTCATTGGAGATGTGCCATTACCCGCAACG
>JAJZJL010000189.1 GCA_021810145.1 Planctomycetota bacterium
TCCACTAACTACTGGCCATCGGTCATCGGTCATTGCTCATTGCCTCCCGGCGCACCGGCATGTGTCCCCCGTATCCGCATCATCCGCGCTATCCGCGGTCCATTCCGTCACACTATAATCCCATTCCGACTCACCATCGCACATACCGGTCGCAGTATCAACGTTAGCCGGTGGATTTATCCACCGGTGGTGTCGGACCAGCGAAGAGGCCTGAAAATCAGTGAAGTATCACCTTCGCCACCCGGTGGGCGCAAGGCGTCGCCGGTCCGCCGGCCCGCAACATGCGTTATGCTTGTGCGGATGC
Organism: Planctomycetota bacterium; assembly: GCA_021810145.1. GTDB lineage: Bacteria > Planctomycetota > Phycisphaerae > WQYP01 > WQYP01 > JAMDCX01. Next base: position 305 of record JAJZJL010000189.1, read on the forward strand.
TCGGAGCCGAGTTGTGCCGTGCGATGCGGTTATGACCGGCTCGTTAAGTGGGGCATGGCACCATTCCCGCGTTTCCATATCGCTATTACGCTATGACCAGTAGCCGTGCGTCAGCGCGCCAGAATCAGAGCGATCCCCCCAAGCACAACGCAGTAAATGGCGAAAGGTGTCAGGCGGCGGGTTTCAAAATATTTCATCAGAAATTTTGTGCTTAAATAGGCGGTAATGCCGGCTGCAATGGCGGCGGGAATGGTCAGATGCAGAATCGCTCGCGCTTCCGGCTTTAACAGCGCCGGAACTTTCAGCAGCCCGGCCGCGGCAATCACCGGTGTGGCGAGCATGAAGGCAAAACGGCAAGCTTCTTCATACGTCAGCCCGGCCAGAACGCCCCCCACAATCGCCACGCCGCTGCGGGAAATGCCCGGAAACAGCGCCAGGGTTTGTGCCGCTCCAACCGCGGCACCTTGGGGAAACGTTAAATCTTCCGCGTGTTTCCGTTGCTGATCTTCGGCCCGCTTTTCGGCGAGTTTCTTCATGTAATCGCCAAGGATCATGATTCCGCCATTGAGAATTAAAAATACGCACACCATCCAGTAAAATCTGGGATCATCAAAAAAGAGCTTGAATTTTTTCTCAAAGGCCAACCCGACCAGTCCCACCACAATCGTGCCGGCCACGAGAAGCCAGGCGAATTTGCTGTCCTGATCATAGACCAGCTTGCCACGCTTCAGACTGCCCATGTAAGCCCGCACGACTTTTTTCCACTCCTTCCAGAAGAAAATCACCAGAGCCAACGCGGTGGCCAGATGCAGGGCCACGACAAAACTGAGAAAATTCTTGTTATTGGTATTAAAATGCCAATGCAGCAGATGCTTAAAAATAATGATCTGTCCCAGCGAACTCACGGGAAAGAGTTCCGATACACCCTGCAATATGCCTAGAAGGACCGCTTGCAGCAGCGTTAAATGTGTGGTTGCGGCGGGATGAATCATGATAAAACCTCGTGATAATCAAACAAATTCCGATAACTTCCCGGCATCATGCAACATGCGCATTCGCCTTGCGTTTGGTTTTGTACCAGAGGCTCCTAGAATATGCCAGTGAAATGTTGTGCGTTTCGGAAATATACAATGACTCTACGAACCCATCCGCGGCCCAGAAAATCACCTGTCAGCGTTCTCCGGCGGATCCTGGCATTATCCGCCGGTGGCCTTGCGGCCATAACCGCATCTATCTTCACAGCGACATTCGCCGGTGCCTCGTCCGTGCCGCAGCCGCCTGATGTGCTGTTAAGCCGGGCCATCGCCGCCCAGCAGAATGGCCGATGGGTTGCGGCGCTGGCCGATGTGCAAAAAGCCATCCATGCCGGTAATACCCAGCCCGCCGCCATCAATCTGCTCATCGCCGCCGCCCGGCAGCAACATCACATTGGAGCAGCTTATTTGCTGGTAGCGGACTTGGCCGCGCAACACCGGATAACGGTTTCACAAAGCCGGGATATCGTGGAAGCCTTGATTCGCCGCGGCCCGGTTCAGACGCTGCCGGAGCAACTTGTACATGCCCGTAATCACAGCGGTTATGGCACGCAGGCTCAATGGGCCTGGAGGGATTATCTGCTTGGCGTGGCCGCGGCGGAAAGCGGGCAGCCTAAGCAGGCGATTAACTGGCTGCAGGCCTCTTGCCTGGCAAACGCCAAATTCTGGCCCGCCACAGAATTGCTGGCGGATCAGTTGGCCACGGATTACCAGTTTGCTGCGGCAGAGCAATTGCTTACCTCGGCGATCAAAGCGAACTGGCATCCGCGGCAGGCATACCATGACCTCATTGGGATTTATTCCGCTCAGGATCGTCTGCGCAAAGCGCTTGTTCTGGCTCAGGTGGCCGCCGGTAAATATAAAACCTCCCCTGAATTTCAAGTGCTTGTGGCGCGCATATATGGCCTGCGCCAGCAACAGAATATTGAACAGATTGTTTTGATGCGTGCGGTGCAAACATTTCCGCGTTTCAAGCCGGCGTATCTGGATCTGCTGGATTTAGCACAAAACAACGGCGATGGTGCCTTGATTGAAAATATCAGCCGCCAGTACATCCGCCGTTTTCCCCGCGATATATTTTCCACCGTTCTGCAATCCCGTCTGGCGGCGCAGCAGGGCAATGCGGTTCTTTCCGGACGAATTCTTACCCAGGCCATGAAGAAAAAGCCGGCCGATTTACAACTGTGGCTCGGCCGCATTGAGCTGGCCATGGCGCTCAAGCAGACCCAAGCCGCGACTTTATTGGCCCGTCACGCACTGGTGCTTAACCCGGACAGCCTGTTGTTAAACCAGACGCTTTGCGGGTTGCTCGCCTCTCGTCCGCGGGAAGCCATTGCCACGGCTCAGGCGTTTGCCAACCGGCACCCGCAATCTCCAGCGGCTCAACAAGCCTATGTCCAGACGCTTCTGCAATATAAACGCCTGGCTTTATGCAAGGCGTTTTTACATCCGCTGATTAAACGCTACCCCGCGGGGCGTTGGATTCAGCAATCCTGGGCGGATTATCTGGATGCATCCCACGACTATCAGGCCGAGCGAACTTTTCTGATCAAGCTCACCTCCGGCCCCGCACCGCGCGTTTCGGATCTGTTGCTGCTGGCCACACTGGATTACAAACTTCATGATCTCGCCGGAGAGGAAGCAGCCTATAAAGCGGTGCTGAAGCTTGAGCCGGCGAATTCCATGGCCGCCAATGATCTGGGCTATACCCTGACGGTGGAAAATAAGGAATTGCCTTATGCCCGGAAGATTATTGAAATCGCGGTAAGAAATCACCCCGGCGATGCCGCATCACGCGACAGCCTGGGCTGGGTGCTTTATAAACAGGGGCATTATCAACGCGCGTTGGAGCAATTGAAGCAGGCTGTGCAACTGCCCGGTGGTCAATCGCCTGAGGGTCTTGAGCATCTTGGCGCGGTTATCGACAAACTTGGTCATCGTGCGCGGGCCATCGGGATCTGGAAATTAGCTCTGAAACAATTTGGCCCTTCTCCGAAACTTTCGCCGCATCAGCGGAAGGTGAAACGGCGTATCGAGAAGCGCATTAAAAAAGCCAAACTTTTCCAGGACATGCAAAGCGCCGGCGGAAAAATGATGTAACACCTGCCGCTGACAATATCATCCGCCGCTGTGCCGCCGCAGACATCGGCAAGCCTTGGCGCGAGCCACATTTTCCAGACGGTCAAAGCATTCACAACGCATCGTTCGCTTGCCGATGGCGCAAGATTGATTATCTGAAAATAAGCCGGCGTGCCATCCGATCAATCGGATGGCACGCCTTGCTGATTTGAAACAATGGCCAAACCCTACCGTTGGCTCATGGAAAGCCGGATGCAGTCATATGCCATAAAACTGGTCCAGTTGGCGCGCACCTGGCGGGCTGGTTTCCCCGTGCCGGGCAATGCCGACCCAAAGGATAAAGACACGGTGTTTTCGCCGGCTTTCAGCAGCTTGCGCGGGAAATGGAAGTTTTCAATGATCAATTCCCCATACGGTGCCGTTCGCACATATTGCAAGCCGATATTGGTATGTATTTGTCCAATCCGGTGGCCATTGGCAAAAACATTCAATCGTGCATAGCGTCCGCCGCAGACCATGGTCAGCACAGGCGAGCCGGCCGGTACTTTCTTGAGTTTAAAGTCAATATTCCATGTGGTCGGCGTGTGATGCCCCTGTACGATGGCGGGTTGCAGATAATTCCAGTCGCGGGCCGGTGTGCTTTTCCCGATGATGTAATTCACGCCATGCGGAAAATCTTTTCCGTACCGCAGATAGTTCTCCCAGATATGGAAGTTTCCACCATTACGGAATTCCGTAACCGT
>JAJZJL010000190.1 GCA_021810145.1 Planctomycetota bacterium
AGTTACCGTTTCACAAATGGCCGCAATGTGTTCCAGTTGATCGGAAAGCGTTCCGATCACGCGCGAAGAATCCGCCACGCAATCCTGCATCCAATGATGATTTTTTGACACACGAACTCCGTTTCATAAGGACACGTTTTCAGAGACTGTTACGTGTTCAGGGCTTCAAGTTCTTCCGGGCGCAGTTTCAGGCGGCACGCGTGAGAAGAATCTTCAATGCTTTGCGGACGGCTGGCCCCGGGAATGGGAATGACCTGTGGACCTTTGGCCAGCAACCACGCCAGAACCACCTGATAAATGGAAACATGATGCGCAACCGCTATGCTTTCAAGCAATGGTTCAAAATGACCGAGTGTTTTGGCACCCCCGATGCCATTAAGCGGACTCCAGGCCAGGAAAGCAAGATTTTTTGCGTTGGCATACTGTAAAACGCCATCGGTCTCCGGCTGCCGGTGTTTGCGCGAATATTCATTTTGCACGCTGACAATATCCGCCACCACTTCCGCCGCTTCCAACTCCATAACCGAAAAATTACTTACACCAATAAAGCGAATCTTGCCTTCCTGTTGCAACTGCTTAAGGCAACCCAGGCTTTCCGACAACGGATATTTCGGGTCAATGCGATGATATTGATATAACGTAATGGTATCGGTGCGCAGATTCTTCAACGATGCTTCACAAACCGCCCGGAGATGCTCCGGCGAACCATTGCGTTCCCAGCGGCCTCCGGGCCGAACCAACCCGCCCTTGGTTGCCACAACCAGCCCTTCGCGCTTCGAGGGTGGTAATTCCGCCAGCGCTTTACCGATCAATCGTTCATTGTGACCCGGTTCGGAATCATCCAGACAATAACTGTCCGCGGTATCAATAAGGTTGACCCCGCAGTCGATCGCGTGATGAATAACCGAAATGGCCTGAGCTTCAGTTGGTCGATTCGCCGGTACCGACATCGGCATGGCACCCAGGCCGATACAACTGACAGTTAAACCGGTCTTACCCAATTGACGCGTTTGCATGATAAAATCCTCCGCAGCTTGCGTACAACACCAGCAAATATTAGCCGCATTACCCAATAACGCCAAATGCTTTCCGGCTCCGGATAACCCCGGGGAAATTTCCAATTCCCTCCGCTTACGATAAAGTACCGCTTATGCCGGAAAACATCATTCATCCCGCGGCCCTGCGTTTGTTTGCATCCCTGCGACAACGGCAATATTCCCGCGGCGCTGCGATCATCAAAACAGCCTTGGAAAATCACAGCCCGGAATACATTCACCTCAATATCATGCTGCCGGTCATCGGTCTTCTGGCTTCGCAACTGGCGCGCGGCCTGATGGCACCCGACACCGGCGACGCCGCCTTTCAATTTTTGAGCGAACAACTTTTGCCGGTCCGCGCGAAGATCTGCCGTCGCCCGCCGCTGGGACGCAAACTTCTGGCCACCACACTAACGGGTGAAATGCAGGCGGTGGGACTGGATGTTATCTGCGATTGGCTTTGGCGCGATGGATGGGATATCCTGCGCCCGGAACGCAACGCCGGTGAAACCTCTATTGTGAACATGGTTCTCCAGAACCAGCCGGACATACTGGCATTTTCATGCACACTACCCCGTCAGGTTGCCATCGCACGGCGCATCATCCGAACCGTACGCCGGCGCGGTTACACGCATAAAATATGGATCGGTGGAATGGCTATAAATGCCTATCCGGAACTTCTGCAAAAAAGTCTTGCCGACGACACCGCTCCCGACATTATCACCTTTACCCGTCAACTGGCCAAAGCATTTCATTACAGCACGGGCACTCCGGCGCAATTGAATCCTTCACTGCGTCCCACGTCCACGGATAGTGATCCGGCGTAACGCCACATCAACGCACCTGCTGACACAGCGGTCGGTGCGGAAAACCACTGTTGTTAACACGCAATACGGCGAGATCACTTTCGCCCCGCGCCCGGCAAGCATCGCCGCATCATCGAGCCTTATACAACAATGCATAACCCGCTGTAATTCAACAGGCGGAATCAAACCGACAGGCCATTATTTCCGTGACAGGCTTGGCAGAAACAATCGCGGCAACCGGTTTGATAATAAGGGCGGCATATATCGGGCGGCACGGGGAATTCGCAGACCGCATATCCGCGTCATGCCCGGCGCGATGCGGGCTTCCATGCCACTTTTCACCAATTACATTTCAACAGCATTGCCAGTATTTTCCTGGCCAGGGGTGTCAGCCGCCTGCGATTGAACATATCCCCGGCGCGTTTGATTGCTTCCGCCTGTGTCGGATACGGATGAATCACCGCCCCCAGCTTACCCAGGCTGACTCCCGCGCTGATTGCGAGCGTCAATTCTGAGATCATATCTCCGGCATGGCTGGCCACGAGTGTGGCACCGAGGATGCGTCCGGATTTTTTTTGCACATGCACCTTGAGAAAGCCATCGCTCTGCGAATCCAGTATGGCGCGATCAACCTCATCAAGGCGGACCATGATTGTATCAAGGTCCAAGCCTCTGGCCTGCGCCTCGGAGGGGTACAGTCCGACGTGGGCAATTTCCGGATCCGTATAGGTGCACCATGGAATTATCAATGAGCTTGCTTTTTTTCTACCGAAAAACAGGGCATTTTGTATGACGATCCGAGCCATCGCATCGGCGGTATGCGTGAATTTATAGGGGAAGCATATATCACCCGCGGCAAATATCCGTCGATTGGTGGTTCGCAGGTGATCATCCACCTTTACCCCAGCGCGGCGGTCAAATTGCACGCCTGCGGCCTCCAGATTCAAGCCGTCCACATTGGGCGCCCGGCCGACACCGATAAGTATTTGGTCTACCAGCAGGGGGTCCGTTTTATCGTCATCGTCAAAGGCAATTAATTTTTCGTCACCCTGCCGGGATATAGCTTTTATTTTGCGGGATTCGCTTATCCGCACGCCGTCGCGCTGCAGAGCCTGGCGCACCAGTTCTGCGGCATCGCGGTCTTCCCGCGGCAACAACTGCTTTCCCTGCTCAAGCAACGTCACATTTGAACCGAAGCGGGCAAACGCCTGCGCCAGTTCGCAACCAACAGGCCCAGCGCCGATCACGGCCAGTCGCCGCGGCAGAGTCGTAAGGGAAAACACGGTTTCATTGGTTACATAACCGGCCTGCTTTAAGCCAAGTATCGGCAATTCAATGGCGCGTGCACCGGTGGTAATAACCGCTTTGGCAAAGCGCAGCCGATGTGTACCGACACTGACCGACCGGTCATCATTAAAACTTCCAGAGCCGATAAACACATCAATACCCAGATCACGGAATCGCCGGGCCGAATCGTGATGGCTGATTCCCGCGCGCAGACGTCGCATGCGCCGCATGACCGCCGGAAAATCGGAATGAATCGGACCATTACAGACCACTCCCAATTCACCGCTGCAGCGGACTTCCGCATGCGCCCGGGCCGCTCGAATCAGCGCCTTGGACGGCACGCAGCCGACATTTAGGCAATCGCCGCCCATTAAATCCTTTTCGATCAGAGCCACGCTGGCACCGACTCCGGCTGCGCCGGCCGCGGTAACCAGCCCCGCGGTTCCGGCCCCCACCACGACCAGATCATAGCGCGATTTGGGTTCCGGATTCCGCCAGTCCGATGGATGCACGTTGTCCGCCAATTCACGGTTGTACTGGTCCAGCGGTTCCAGGGCGGGTATTAAGTGTCCAGTCGGATTATCCAAGGTATAACTTCCTTTATCATGGACGGTTTTGAATACTGTCGAGCTTCCAACTGTAATTTTTAAATGTCACGGCGGGCGGACTACCGGCGGATAGTTCCGCGGCGAGCCGTTTATTGAATCGCGCCGCAAATTTCAGCACCGAACCGGCGGCCTGACTGAAATCGCCGCTGTACCAGTTGTACAACATCGTCAGATGCAATGTTTTGCCGTTGCGGGAGAATCTTACCCACCGCGGATTGTTATTCACCAATTCCGCCTGACTTTGAAGCTGCGCATTGACAGTTGAAGCTTCATACGCCTGCGGCCGTAACGGGGGACATCCGATGGAGGCACAGTTAATGGCAAAATGAATGCGTGGATCGGCAAAATCACGACGGAGCATCAGTTCTATCTGATCCAGGCTGTAGAGCTTTCCGCCAATGTTCCAAT
>JAJZJL010000077.1 GCA_021810145.1 Planctomycetota bacterium
CTGATGCCGCATTGAAGCTGTGAAAGTCATGCTCCCGGCGCGCCATAGCCATATTGACCACCACGGCTGTACGACCAGGCTTCTGCATGGCCAAATTTCACAATCGACCAGCCCGCCGCGAACTGAGCCCTGAGCGTAAGTTTGAAAGGTGCCCAAGCCGCCGATAAAAGATGAACGAAAAGGAATTCATAATTGAAGCGACCTTTCGATGAGCAATGGGTGTTCATGTGGGTCACACATACCGCCGAGGAAGCCCGGCGGGCGTTGACCCTTGACCATCCTGCTTGGAGCGCTGTGGCCCACTGCTCCCGCTGCTCCGTGAACTGCGGCACCTATTGGCGATTGAAAATAAAAAAACAGAGCGGATAAACCGCTCGGTTCGTATATTGCCGCTGGTTGTGTTGTATCCGCAGGGTTGCGGAATTATTGAGCAATGCGGTACCGCAAGACCAATCCGCCAATCATGACCGCACCGCCAAGCAGGGCCAGCGGGCCGCTGCCAGGAAGAGGTAGGGCCGTCACGGCTACACCCGCTGAGGCGGAGTTTAACACATCGGTATTTGCGGTATTTAATGTGATACTTGCGGTCAGCGTCAGCGAGTAGGGGCCCACAACCGAGGAAGCTGCGGAAACGGGGGTCGTGTAAGATGCGACCGAGCTCGTGCCTGCCGTCTCCTGAAGCGTAAAACTCTGCAAAATACTTGAGTGAAGGGGGTTGCTGTCACTTAATAAAATCCCTTGAATCAGCGCATTGTCGCCCGACGCCGTATTCGCGCCGTTGGTTGAGGCACTGGTCCGTTGGCCAGTACCGACGCCAGTTGGGACAAATGTGAACCCGTCATCGTAGACTGAAACGCCTAAGGTTCCAGCGGATGAGGTCTTTAAGCCACCGATTGTAAGCGCTAACAGCGATTCACCCGGCGTTTGCGTTACGTCAATTTGGAATGAAGTCCACGAAAAGCTGCCATAGGCACGAGTCGATAGGCCATACGCACCGCTGCCGCCGGTGAGCGTCTGGCCTTGCCCTCCTAACGATAGCAGTGGACTTGCATTTGCCATGCCCGCCCCGACCAGACCTGCCGATAACGCCACACCGACACCGAACATTTTGGCTGCTCTCATGGCATATTCCTCATTAATCAACATATCGGTAAAAGCCAGAGCGCCCCACCAAAAGAGGCTCTCTCAAAACCCAAGTGAGAGTGTGAACCGAATTGATGAGGAAGTCAAATAGAAAAGGCAAAAAAACTTTAGCTTTTCTAAGAAAGACATCGTTATGGGGCATACCAGGCCGAAACAAATGTCCCATAATCGGAGTAAACCGCAGTCATTTGAGTTTCAACCAATTTGCCGAACCGCCGCCTACGTCGCATTGCGAAGCCATGAGCAATCTTGCCTGCGCCATGCTTCGCAAAATGGGGATACCCGCTGCCAAGGTGCAGGCGCAAATTATCGGATCGGATGAGGGGCACGCTTTTATTGAAGCATATTTTCCCGATGCGGGCTGGGTGTTTTATGATCCCACTGAATATACGCGCGGATTTGAAACTCTGGATTGTCTGGCGGCGGTGGGCTGGGCGTATCGCGTGGTTAACGCGTCCGGCGTGCACTGGCACACGGGTTATTTTTGCCGGGAAAAGGATGTCACACCCTATGACGACCGCATGCGGCTGGTGCGTTATCCCATGCGCCGGGGACCCAAGGCAACGGTAATCGGTGCGCATGTGTGGGACGATCCAACACCCGCTGACGTGCAGGTTCGCCGGCACTCGATCAACGCCACGATCATGGATTTATCGATTCCACCGGGCGTGAGAAACTACACGCCGGAAAAATCCGCATCCGATGCGCCTGCGGCAAACCACTGAATGGTGTTGTATCAAAGCCCCGGGCAAGCGTGTTGCAGGCACGCGGCAGTTGGCATAAATAAAAAGATCGATGGGCCATCAAGTATGCCGGCGGATTGAATTTCCGTTGTTTCCCGGTCAGTTGCTACGAAATCGGCCGTCCCGTTTCCTGCGGGGGGGCAAGATTCTGTTCCGCGAGCAGTTCGCCTTGGGCATCAAGAACACCAAGGGAAATCAGCGCCAGTCGCGCGGCTGCCTGTTCGGTTTCCTTTTTGGTTCGGCCCTGAGTGCCTTCGTAAATATGTCCCTGCATGTTGACTCGTATTCGGAAGGTCTTTTTGTGGTCCGGCCCTTCCTCGGCAAGCACTTCATACGTTGGTGTGCAGCCGTATTCGCGTTGGGCATACTGCTGGAGCATGGATTTAAAATTTAACTGATGGTCATCGTCCGCATAATGATCCACCCAGGGTTGCATATGATGGAGGACAAACTTGCGGGCGGTGTCAAAGCCGCCATCAAGATAAAGAGCGCCTACCACCGATTCAAATACGCCGGCCGCCAGACTACTGGGCAATCGACCGGGTTTATCCATGCCGGGCCCTACGCGAATCAAGTCCGTCAGGCCGATTTTGTTGCTGACTTCGGCGCAGGTTTTGCGGCTGACCACGGATGATTTGAGAATGGTCAGTTGTCCTTCCAGCCAGTCGGGAAATTGTTCATAGCCTCTCTGGCAGATAATTAAACCCAGCACCGCATCCCCGAGAAACTCCAGCCGTTCGTTGGAGTTGCGGCGATTCGATGATGATGAGGCATGGGTAAGCGCTTCATCCAGCAATTGCAGGTTCTGGAAGCGGTAATCAAGAATCCGCTGGCACTGTTCCAATACTTCCGGCGCTACCATGTCCAACAACTCCGGTTACGCACAAAGACCCGACGTGGCGATCCCAATCGAGAAAGCCCGACCCATCCTGCAAATCAAAAACCTGACCGACGCGAATCGCCCGAACTGCCGGCGGCAGCAGAGCGGGCGGTTGGCGTCATAGAAGTTCGCTGAATTACTCATCGGTCAAACTGCCGTAAAATCGTCACAAATTCGGAAATGTCATCCGGAATGGGAGCTTCCAGCGTCATGCGGTTGAATTTACTGGGGTGCACAAACTGCAGTCTCCATGCGTGCAGAGCCTGGCGGGAAATCAAAGCCTCGGTTGAATCCTGGACGCTGGCGGTGATGTCTCGGCGGGATATGGCGCGGCCACCGTATATGACATCGCCCACAATGGGAAATCCGATGTGGCTTAGATGCACCCGCAACTGGTGGGTGCGGCCGGTCTTGGGAAATAGTTCCAGCAGTGTAAAGCGCTTGAACCGCTCCTTAACCTGATACACGGTTTGGGCGGTGCGGCCAATATCCTCTCGCACGGTATATTTTTCGCGCATCGTCGGATGAACGCCCAGTGGCGCGTCAATCAGGTCGCTGTCCAGCGGCGGCGAGCCATGGACTACGGCGAGGTAGGTTTTGCGAATGGAGCGGCGCTCAAACTGCCCGGCAAGCCGCCAATGCGCCTCATCGGTTTTGGCAACAAGAATCAGGCCGGTGGTATTGCGATCCAGACGGTGAATGATACCCGGTCGCCACGGATCGCTGCCGACGGAAAGTGTCCCGGCGGTCTGCTGGGCGTGATAGACCAGCGCATTGGTCATGGTGCCGGTCCAGTGGCCGCGCGCGGGATGAACAATCAAGTTGGTGGGTTTATTAATGGCGATGAAATCCTCATCTTCATACAAAATATCCAACGGGATATTTTCAGGTACTATTTCCCGCTGCACCGCGGGTGGCACTTTAAGCTCGACACAATCACCGCTGCGCAAAAGAGTGCTGACTTTGGCGGGCCGTCCATTGACCAGAACCGTGCCGGATTTGATCAATTTCTGCAGCATGGAACGTGAATGCGTGGAGAGCCGATCGCGCAGATAAATATCCAGTCGCTTTTGCAGGTCGTGGCGAATGTTAAACGTTACCGATTCCAAGCCCTCATCGGAGTCGGATAAGGAAACGGGTTCAGCGGCATTAAGGTCATCGGGTACCGGTTCATTCATATTGGATATTGTACCGCCAATATTGATTCATGATCAGTTCGGCATGCCGGACCCCTGCGCAATATGACGGTTCGAAAGCGGTTGCCGGCGCTGCATCCGCGGGTTAAAGGATTGTTTTGCGGCATTACGTCAAATTCGTGCGGCGCGGTATAACTTGAAATCGGATAAACGAGGGCGTATGATCAATTACACACTTAACCGGTAGGTGTTATGTGTAATGGCTGGTTGGCCGATATTCCATGGGTTGGCTGGAACGTTAATTTCCGGCATGTTGCGTGCTGATGGTTGAAATGAAGGCGACAAATATAACTTGGCATCCATCCAAAGTAACGGCGGAAGACCGGGCGGCGGTTACGCATAATCGCCGTTGTATCGTCTGGTTGACGGGGCTTTCGGGTTGCGGAAAATCCACCATTGCCGTGGCATTGGAACATGCCTTGATTTCTCTGGGCCATCCGGCGTATGTTCTGGACGGAGATAATCTGCGACATGGGCTTAACAGTGATTTGGGCTTTTCGCCGGCCGATCGGGTGGAGAATATCCGGCGAGCCGGAGAATTGGCGCGATTGCTGGCGGATGCGGGGCTGATTGTGATAGCGAGTTTTATCAGCCCGTATGCGGCCGATCGACAACGGGTGCGCCAACTCATGGGGCCGGATGAATTTATAGAAGTATTTGTCGATGCGCCGGTGGAGGTCTGCGAGCGGCGCGATCCGAAAGGGCTGTACAAAAAAGCGCGTGCGGCGGTGGCGGCGGGCCAACCGCTGGGATTTACCGGTGTTGATGCGCCGTATGAAGTGCCGGGCCATCCGGAGATTCATCTGCGAACGCACGAGCAATCCGCGCCGCAATCGGTGGAAAAGATATTCAATTATCTTCGCCAGCACGGGCGATTGCTGGATCAGGAGTAATGCGGTGATTCAATATGTTGATTTGCACACACACAGCTCAGCCAGTGACGGAACGTTAACGCCCACGCAACTGGTCAACAGTGCCCAAGCCGCCGGACTCGTGGGTTTGGCATTGACGGATCATGACAGCGGTAACGGCTTGCTGGAGGCGCAGGCCCAGAGCCGGAAAATTGGTTTGCGCTTCGTGCCGGGGATCGAAATTTCCGCTGAATATCCACATCCCGGCACCATGCACATTTTGGGCTATTATATCGATCCGGTTTCACCCGGGCTTAAACGCATGAGCGATATTCTGCTGGAGGGACGCAACAATCGCAATCCACGAATTATTGCCCGGCTCAATGAATTGGGTTGTCGCATCACACTTCAGCAGGTGCAGGATATCGCCCGGCGCGGTTCCGTTGACGGGCGCGCAACGGTGATCGGACGGCCTCATATCGCGCAGGCCATGGTTGAGGCCGGCTGCGTCAGTTCCGTTAAGCAGGCTTTTGATGTGTACCTGGGATCAACCGGCGCGGCGTATTTTGATAAAGAACGGCTGACCCCCCGCCAGGCGATCGAGTGTATACACGCCGCCGGCGGATTGGCGGTACTGGCTCACCCGGTACAGTTGCGAACGGGTAATCCCGCAGAATTGCAAAACGTGATCGCCAATCTGGTCGATGCGCAACTGGATGGTATTGAAGTCTGGCACAGTGATCATCGCCCGCAGGACAGCCAGTTATTTCTTGAATTCGCCCGCCGGTACAACCTTGTCGTCACGGGCGGATCCGATTTCCACGGCACACCCAAGCCGGATATCGCCCTGGGGCTTGGCCGCCAGAACGTGCGCGTACCGGTGGAATATCTGGATCGACTGGAACAGGCGTGGAAGCAGCGGAGGGAAAGAGAATCTGTAAAGGTGCCTATATGAGTACAATCATTGATGAAACAGTATTTGACGTTGATAAAATTAACGCGGATTTTCAACGGCGCGATCCCGCTGCGCAGATTCAATGGGCCGCTGAGACGTTTGGTTCCAGACTGATCATGACCAGCAGCTTTGGCGCAGAAAGCATGTGCCTGATTCACCTGGCTGTTTCCGTTCGTCCGGAGATACCCATTGTTCTGGTTAATACCGGGTATCTGTTTCCGCAGACGCTGGCATTTATGGAAGCTATGCGCCAGCGATTTGCCTTGAATGTACGCGAATATCACAGCCGCCACGATCCGGTGGTCTGGTTAACAGTCAATGGAGAATCCGATCCGCGGGTGCGACAGAACGTGGAGGCATGCTGTGCGGCGAATAAAAATGAGGTATTCGACCGTGCCATGCGGGAATTGGCTCCGGCGGCGTGGCTGCGGGGTGTGCGAGCCCATCAATCCGACCACCGCGCGGCCATGTTGCCCGTGCAATGGAATAAGCGTGTAAATTGCTGGGCGATATCGCCACTGCTGGCATGGACGCATCGCGATGTTCATCAATATATGAAGAAGCATGAATTGCCCTATAATCCATTATGGGAACAGGGGTACAATTCGATCGGGTGCAATCCGGAAACCTGCACGCGGCCGGTGGGTTCGCCTGACGATCAACGCAGCGGGCGCTGGGCGGGTATGGATAAGAAGGAGTGCGGTATACACCTGGATCAGGGGGCGGGTATATAAGCGGCATCGATTGACTTTACTATCCTTTCGCTCCGATAACGACATTGTGGGAGGCAACCTGTCCGGGGAAGTGATAATGTGGCGTGTCTGCCTGACGGGGGATGTTACATTCCTGATATTCAATTCCTGTTTCGCCGGGCAACTCGGCATGCCTGCTGATCAAAGTCCGTTCAGCAACGAGTCGCGGACAGATTTTTCCGCGGCGTATTGGGCATGATTGCCATTCCAGGTGGGAACGTCCCAAAACCATACACAATGCGTGTGTTATATGACGTTGGACGAAAACTTATAGATTCTTCCTTAAGTCTCGCTGCGGCTTACCCGATAACAAGGGGTTGAACAGGAGACCTCGGACATGCAGTACGCACACCGGCCACGAAGGGCGTTTACTCTCATAGAGTTACTGGTGGTCATATCGATCATCGCTTTATTAATAGCCATTCTATTGCCCAGTCTGGCGCGGGCCAAGGAATTGGCCAACCGGGCGGTGTGTGCGGCAAACGTACGTGGCATTGT
Organism: Planctomycetota bacterium; assembly: GCA_021810145.1. Taxonomy (GTDB): domain Bacteria; phylum Planctomycetota; class Phycisphaerae; order WQYP01; family WQYP01; genus JAMDCX01. The sequence continues at coordinate 7,019 of JAJZJL010000077.1, forward strand.
CCAAAGCATGTTCATTTATGCTCAAAGCAACCAGGGTGAATTTCCCAGCGTATTGCCGCCGGCAAGCAGCACGTATCAGAACGGTCCGGGGGCGGCCGCCACGGATGCGGCGGGGAATACCGGCACCATGCTGGAAGATATGTACGGCACCAATGCCTGGCAGGAAGGTTCGCCGATGGCGTGCATGTGGTTGATGGTCTTAAGCGGGCAAATTACGCCCAAAAGTTTTATCTGTCCGTCAGATCCTCTGGCGACCGCGCCATCCGATGAATACAGCAACAGCAGTACCTATTATTCCAACTTTGGTGTCGTAAGGGGAGCGGTTTCTAATACCGGTCAAGGAGAAAGTTATTCCATCGCATTTCCATGGAATAATATGAACGACGCATTTATCGTGGGCAGTTGGTGGAATACCAATGCCGCCAGCGCGGCGCTTCCGTTGGTTTCGGATATGGCTCCGGCGATTGATAAACAGGCTGCGGGCAATGCCGAGCGTGATCCCACGCAAGCGAAGGCCAATACCTATGGTAATTTCATCTTCAATTCCGGTAACCATAATGGTGACGGGCAGAATGTCGGGTTCGGTGATGCGCACGTGGCATGGTGTGTGACACCCTATGTCGGTGAAGATCGCGATAACATATTCACATACGCTTCGACGGGTGGCGTCGGCGGTGGCGGCACCGCTTTAACGCCGGCGGGTACGGCTCCAGCTTCGGTTTTGCCGACCATCGCCCCCTTTGATACGGTTATGACACCGGTACGCGATGTTGCCACGGGCGCGTGGTAAGATCCGTGGCCCGGGTCAGGTAAGAATCAAGGCCTCAAAAACACGGCGGATTTCCGCTCGCTGGTCGGCGGAGAGCTTAAATCCAAGCGCTGCGGCATTGTGTTTTGCCTGCTGAGGATTTCTGGCGCCGACCAGAGCCGCGGTTATACCCGGTTCCTGAATGGTCCAGTTAATTACGACTTGTGCGAGGCTGGCCTGATGGGCATCGGCAATGGGTTGAATCCGCCCCAGCGCCGCCAGAACACGCTTCCGATTTTCAGCGGTAAAGAATTTATGCGTGCTGCGATGGTCGCCTTCCGGGAACCGTCGATCCGGTGTTACATTCCCGGTAAGCAGTCCGCGCTCCAGAGGAGAATAAACAATCACACCGATATTGTGCGCGCGGCAATAGGGCAGGATGTCACTTTCGATGTCACGCGTCAGCAGGCTGTACGGGGGTTGCAGGCTTGCGAGTTGCCCGGCTGACCGGGCCAGTTCCATCCAGGCAACATCATAGTTACTCACACCGATGGCCCGGACCTTGCCGGATTGGCGGAGCTTTTCCATGGCGGCAAACGATTCATCCGCCGGAGTTGTCGTATCGGGCCAGTGAATCTGATACAGATCAATGTAATCCGTTCCCAGTCGCTTGAGGCTTTGTTCGCATTCATAAGCGATGCTGGCGGGCTTGGCATTTTTACGGATGATCACATCGCGGCCGGTGGTATCTTTCTGCGGCCAGGGATCACAGCCCTCCTGCCGGGGGTCATCCCATCTCATGCCGCATTTGGTGGCGATGACGATTTTTTCCCGGGCATAGGCTTTTATCGCCTTTCCCACGAGTTGCTCACTGTAACCCATGCCATAAATGGCTGCTGTATCAATGGTATTAATGCCGGAGTCAATTGAGGCTTTAATGGCATCAATGGAAGTCTGTTCGTCTGCCCCGCCCCACATCCAGCCTCCAATAGCCCATGCACCGAAGATTACAGGTGAAACCCGGACGGTCGAATTTCCAAGTTGTCGGGATTGTTGCAACATCTGCCGGCTCCATAATAAATTGGCCCGCCCAATGACCGGCCATGCAGATACTATAGAGTGCTATATAGATGAAAGTCAATACACTATCTGAAAAAAATCGCACCCGATGCGTTGGGGGCCTTTATCACGGGCACCGGGCTTCAGGTCGCCTTTTTCCGCGCCAGAAAAAAATAGAGGATCGATCCCAGCAGCGGCAGAAAAAGCATAATGATGACCCACAGGATTTTTGTGCCTGTACTGTTGCCGCTGGTCAGCACGTCAATAAGCATCCAGAGCCAGAAAACAAAACAGGCCAGATAGAAAAGGAAAAAAATCGCGTGCAAGGTTTGTCACTCCATCACAGCGCGGCCGCGTGCCGCTATCGTAAATCATTCTCGTCCAGCAGCACAAAATGCTCTTCCGAGAGCACCATGCTGGCGAGTGCCGGATTATCAACATGGATGACCACAGCCGCGAACCGATGTGGATCAGTGATCAGGCCATAAACATAATGAATATCCACTTCCGCGCTCAGCAGGGCCTTTCCGATGCGGGCCAGTCCTTCACCGGACGCATTGGAGGGCATTTCAACCGCGACAAGTTCACAGATGGAAAAGCGGTAATCATTCTGCCGGAGAACATCGGCGGCCATATCCGCGTCGCTGAATACGAACCGAACGATGGCGCAATCCACCCCCTGCATGACCGTCAAAGCCAATGTGCGCACTTCCGAATGTTCAAAAATGCCCATCAGCGAGGCCAAAGCCCCGACGCGATTTTCAACAAAAACCGATAACTGACGCACGCAGGGTGTGTCCCTTCCGCGTTTGGTAACAGGTCTTTCACGTGTATTCGCCATGGCGAACATCTTATCATGACTTTTGCCGGGATGTAAGAAAAAACCATCCGGAATATTTTTGCTCACACGCGGCCGTACAGATATTCATGCAGGTGCAGGATGGTCACCTCCTGGTCGCTGGCGTGCCGGGCGTTGAGATCCCCGATGGAAATCAATCCCAGCAGATGGCCATCGCTATCGCAGACCGGCAGATGGCGCACGCGGCGTGTCTGCATGATGCTGCTGGCGTCTTCAATGGAGGTATCCGGTGATACAACCACCACATCGGAAGTCATGGCATCGGCAACTTTCACCTGACGGGGATTTTTCTCCTCCGCCACCACCCGAGTGAGAATATCGCGTTCGCTGAGAATACCCACCATCCGATCGCCGTCCGTGACCATCAATGAACCGATGCGATGACGATTCATTTTTTGTGTGGCTTCCAGAACTGTGGCGTCGAGACCAATGGAGTAAACGTGACTGGACTTGCCCGCCAGAAGGCATGCAACGGTGGCCATAGAAGACCTCCTTAAAAAAGGAACCACCCTGTAAGCTGTTACCAACCAAGATAACAGCGAGAAGTGCAGGTGATTAAGTCTAACTATATCCATGTGCCGGATCGATGCAACATTGTGAATAAGATAACAATGTCCGGATCGGCACGAATGCATTTTCACGGGTTTTATACCATCCTTTCCACCTGTTCCAGATGTTGTCATCGCAAATAACATTGGGCCGGTTGCGATAGCTCCGCGGGGGCGTCCCGCACCAGACTCAAGGAATCCGGCACGGCTCATCTCCCGACCTGAAACATCGGGTTGTTGAGAGCTCGTCGGCTCGCTTTTTTTTAACAACCTCGGCAGATACGTCTTGCTCCCGGCTGAGATTCATGATGCTTAAACCATGCTTGGCTTACTGGACTGGCCAGTCAGTGTTTGAGTAACTGCCCGCCAGTTGCCATATTGTTTGCCCGAAATGCCCGCGAACGGGCAATATGTTCTCTTCACTGCCATTGGCGTTTCTCCCAGTACACGATACACTCCGCTGATCCTTCGTCGGACCGGCGAAAGGCCGTGAAGATGTGTACGTTTATTTTCCGGTACAGTTGTTAGAATGGCGTGATAATGGCGTTAAGGAGTAGCTGAACATGAACCAGCGGCGTGGGCGTTCAAGGGTGCCTGGCACGGCACATTCCCGAAGAACTCTGTCCCGCCGCACGTTTCTGCGGGGAGCGGGAAAAGCTCTGGCCGCAGCCGGTATGGCTGAACTGATTTCAACGCCGTTCGCTGATGCCGGCATCAGCCGGGTGTCCCAGGCGGGCTATGACCAGTCGCTGCGGCCGCAGTTTCATTTCACCGCCCGTACCGGATGGATGAATGATCCTAACGGTCTGGTTTATGTTGATGGCATGTATCACATGTTTTTCCAGTTTCTGCCGCATAATCTGCGGGGAACATCCGGAAACAAATTCTGGGGACATGCGGTGAGCCGGGATCTTGTTCATTGGCGGCAACTGCCAACAGCCATTAATCCGGATAAAGCCGGGGGGATCTGGAGCGGCTCGGCGGCCGTGGACGAGTTCAATACGACCGGTTTCAAGCAAGGCAAAAGGCCCCCGGTCGTGGCCATGTATACGGCCGCGGGTGGTACATCAGAAATATCACGGGGACAGCCGTTTACGCAGTGTCTGGCGTACAGCAATGATGGCGGTATGACGTTTATCAAGTATGCGCATAATCCGGTGCTGCAACAGATCGTACCGGGAAATCGTGACCCCAAAATAATCTGGCATGCCGCATCGCGCCGGTGGATTATGCCGCTGTTTCTCAATGCCTCCCGCGGATTCGCACTCTTTGACTCGCCGGATTTAAAGCAGTGGAGAAAACTACAGGAACTGCGGTTTCCGCAAAGCCAGGAATGTCCAAACTTCTTTCCGCTGCCGCGGCAGGGCCAACATGGTGAAGACCGCTGGATATTCACAGGTGCCAACAGCCAGTATCTCATCGGTCGGTTTGACGGTCGGCACTTTACGGTCGAATCCGGGCCGTTTGCCATGGATACGGGAAACAACTTTTATGCCGCTCAGGTCTACAACAATATACCCGCCTCTGACGGCCGAACCATCCAGATCGGCTGGATGCGTAATGGACAATATCCACATATGCCGTTTAATCAGCAGATGAGTTTTCCCTGCGCATTGACGCTTCGCTCCACGCCCATGGGGCTTCGGGTGTGCCGGCAGCCCGTGCGGGAGATACAACATCTTTGGAGCAAGGTGCATCACGTGCGGAATCTGGAACTTGCCGGCAATATTCGGAAATTTCCGAATATTGCCACACATCAGCTTGATATTGAAGCGGTTATTCAGCCCGGAACGGCAAAGGTTGTCGGAATGGAAACAGGCGGTCAAAAAATAGAATTTCACGGTGCCACCGGCCAGATTCACTGCCTGGGTGCCACCGGACAAATTGCAAAAACGGTTCGTCCGCACGAACCGGTGCATCTGCGGGTACTTGTGGATCGCACATCCATTGAGATTTTTGCGCAGCATGGACTTGTGTCAATGACTTCATGTTACCTGCCTCCTTCGCAGCCCGCTTCCTTTGCCTGCTACACCATCGGTGGAAAGGCGAATGTCAGATCACTGACCGTTCGCGAACTTTCATCTGCCTGGAAGCGGTGATGATGCGGCGCAGCTGTTGAACCGCTTGGCATCCCGCCTTCCGTTCAGGCCATCGACGCACTGATGGCCCGGTCTCCAGACGGCCATAGCTGTTACGCGGTTTGACAGGGCTGGTGCACGGACAGAACTCAAAAATGCGCTGTGAAAAGGCTGTCATTCTGCCTGCTATCCGGTTCGCGCAGGGGCCGATAATTGCGTCTCCACTCATCATGGACGCATTTGGACGGTTCGGGTTCTTGTGACCGGATGTACATGTGCCGAGTGACGAAAAGTGGGCTATAATCTCCGCATGAGCATAACCTCCCAGACGGATTTATCCCCAGATGTGAATGTCTCAAATGCCCGGTCACGGGCTGCGAGTCTGGTTTGCCTGACGTGGACGCATTTTCTTAACGATGGGGCGGCGTTTTACCTGCCGGGCATTCTCCCCGCAGTGCTGACGGCCTTGCATCAGCCATTGGCCATGGTGGGTATTATCATGGCGGCAACATACATGGGGCAGGCGTTACAGCCTGTGACCGGAATTCTGGCGGATAAAACCGGGGGGAAAATGTTTGTCATTGGCGGGCTGATTGCCTGCTGCCTTGCCGGCGCTCTGGTGGGCCTTGCTCCCAATGTGGGGGTATTGCTGGTGCTGTTGCTGATTTCCGGATTGGGCAGCACCGTTTTTCATCCCCAGGCACTGGCGGCGGTGCGGAGTTTAACCGAACGTCGGCATGGCGCGGGGTTGTCGCTGTTTTTAATCGGCGGTGAACTTGGGCGCGGGGCGTGGCCGCTATTAACCAGCGTGATAGTCGTGTATTTGGGTTTGCACAATCTGTGGGTGATCGCATTGCCCATGCTGATCACGCTGCCATTTATGATCAAATTGATTCCCAGTTTGCCCGCCCGAAGCCAAAGCGCGCCGAAACTGCACTGGCGGGCGCATCGTAAGCCATTTATTGTGCTGGTGAGTTTTTCAGCGTTTCGGGGACTGGCGGTTTTCGGAACGATCGTTTTTATTCCGTTGATGTGGAAGCTGCGCGGCGGGGCGCTGGTATCCGGCGCTTCGATTATCAGCACGTTATTGATTACCGGTGTGATCGGGCAGGCCACCGGCGGAACGGTTTCGGATCGCTTTGGCCGGCGGCCTGTGCTGATTGGCAGCAGTATCGTCATGTTACTGTTGTTGCCGGTGGTGGTCATGGCGCGGGGGCCATGGCTATGGCTTGTGGCCGGGATTTTAGGCATAGCGATGTTCAGCACCTTTTCGCCGACGCTGCTGATCGGACAGGATATGTTTCCAGAAAACAGGGCGTTGGGGTCGGGCATTGCGTTGGGGCTGTCAAATGCCCTTGGAGCAGCAGGGCTTCTGCCGCTGGGCTGGGTGTTGCATCAATATGGAATTAATGTGGTTTTCGGTATTTTAACGCTCAGCGCGATGTTGATGTTCGTATTGTCGCTGACGTTCACGCGTAAAGTTCATCCGTCGATGCACTGACGGAGACTGGAAACAAAATCGCTCTGATTTATCAGCCCGTAGTCCCCGAAGCGGACACAATGAGCTATCATGGATACGGTTGCCGGGCGGTTGGTGTTTATGAAGACCATTTGGAAGAGGCAATAATTCATCCATGCGCACTGTTGGCCTGTTAATTGAATCATCGCGTGCGTACGGCCGTGGACTGCTGCGCGGTATTGCCAGATTTGTGCGTTTGCAGCATAACTGGTCGGTTGTTTACCATGAGCGCATGCTTGGCGATGCGATCCCATCGGATTTCGCGCGGCTGAAATGCGATGGAGTGATTGCCCGGATTGATACCAAACAACAACGAAACCAACTCTTAAAGCTTAAGATTCCAGTGGTCGATTTGCGTGGCCGGTGGGATATTCCGCAGGTTCCTCGCATCATTACCGACAACCGGGCGGTGGCCGAATTGGCCGCCAAACACCTCATCGCCCGGGGGAGCGACAATTTTGCTTTTTGCGGCTTCGCCGGAATGGATTATTCACAAAGCCGCCGGAATTATTTTTGTGATGCGATTCGCGCAGCCGGCTTCCCCGCGCCTGATATTTATGAGAGTCCCGCCGCCCCGGGCCGCGCCGCAGGTACCATAGCCAATGAATTCACGGCCGCGGGTAATGACCGGAACATGGGCCGCTGGCTTACGCATTTGCGTCTGCCCATTGGCATTATGGCCTGCAACGACGTTTGCGGACGGCTGCTATTGGATATCTGCCATGTTCATGGCCTGCGGGTACCAGAACAAATCGCGGTCATCGGCGTGGATAATGATGAAGTGCTCTGTGACCTTGCTGATCCGCCCATGAGCAGCATTATGCTGCCGACGGAACGCATCGGCTATCAGGCGGCGGAGCTGCTTTCCGGCATGATGGAAGGAACCCGATCCGCGCAGCATGAAATACTTATCCCGCCAATCGAAGTCGTGAGTCGGCGCAGCACCGATGCCGCGGCGGAATATCCCCATGTGGCGGCGGCCCTGGCTTTCATCCGCGAAAAGGCTTGCACCGGCATAAATGTCGAAGATGTTCTGGATCATCTTGCCGGCAAAAAACTCACCGTTTCACGCAGTACATTGGATCGGCAATTCCAGGAAACATTGCATTTCTCACCTAAGGATCAAATCATCAACATCCGTTTAGAACGTGTTCGGCAACTGCTGGTGGATACCACTGATTCCGTTGACCAGATAGCCCGGCAGGTTGGACTTGCCGGCGCGTCGCAACTCACAGCCTGGTTCAAATATCGCACCGGCCAGACGCCGGGGGAATTTCGTGCCCATGCTCGTTTTGCGGCCCAGATCAAACAGCGATGAATTTTTTCAGGCAAATCAACCGGGCATGGTGCGTTATTAAGACCGGGGCATTTGCGGGCTTTCCCAACCGGCAGGATCGTCACGTCAGATAGCCGTGTATCGATTTCGCGGCATTGAATGCCTTGAGTTGCAACAGCGGCCGCGGAACAACCGGTTTTGTCTATAAGTGTTACAGGAATCTATTTGCAGGCGCATGCGTTGTGAGGCGTCAATGGTGAAACCGGCCGCCGGATGCTGACGAAATCTGACAACAGGTAGATGAAATTTGACAATGGCACTCGGTGATCCCGGCGGGTATGCTCGCAGGCTCGGTTGGATCATCCAGCCAGTGTCTTAGTGTTTTCAGGAGATGGTATGTATTTGAAGCGACCGGTAGTTTTTGCTGCTTTTCTAGTAACCCTCGCGACATGGATCACCGTGGTCCCAAGGCAGGCCGTCGCCGCCGGGCCGGTTCACAAAATGCATACGGCCAATATGAAGTGGTGGAAGGCGGCTCGCTTTGGCATGTTCATCCACTGGGGACTTTACTCGGTCCCGGCCGGGGTATGGCATGGCAAGCGCGTTGTTCCCGGTTATGGCGAATGGATTAAAAACAATGGGCACATTCCCAACAGGCAGTACAACGCCCTGGCAAAAAGGTTTGATCCGGTCGATTTTAATGCCAGTCAATGGGTGAAAATAGCACGCGAAGCCGGAATGAAATACCTGGTCATTACCAGCAAACACCATGACGGCTTCTGCATGTTTAATACCAAAGCCACCGATTTTAATATTGTAAAAGATACCCCCTGGCATAAAGACCCCCTGGCAATGCTTTCCGCCGCATGCCGCAAACAAGGGATTAAATTCTGTACTTATTATTCCATTATGGACTGGCATTCCCGCGATCAACTGCCCGCACATCCCAGCGCTACGCATCCAACGTATAACCCAACGCATTTTGCGCCGGGGCGTAAGGCCGCTTATCTGCGCTACATGAAACAGCAGATTCATGAACTTATTACCCAATATCATACGCATTTAATCTGGTTTGACGGTCAATGGATGCACGGATGGAATAAATCCTGTGCCCGCGAACTCTACCGGTATATCCGCTCGATTGATCCAACAGTTATTCTCAATTCCCGCATCGGTTCTGGTTATGGCGATTACGCCACGCCCGAGCAGCACATTCCTCCGACGGGTATTCCCGGCCCGTGGGAAACCTGCATGACCATCAATACCACCTGGGGCTATGTTTCCTGGAATCACGACTGGAAATCCTCCGCCACGCTGATTCATCACCTGATTCATTGCGCCAGTGGCGGCGGAAATTTCCTGCTGAATGTCGGCCCCACCGCCACGGGAATCATTCCTCAGCCGGAAGTGAAGCGCCTTCTGGCCGTTGGCAAATGGCTGAGGGTAAATGGTCAAGCCATTTACGGATCGCATCGCACGCCTTTTGCCCAAAAACTTCCGTTTGGCTACGCCACTCAGAAGCCCGGTAAGCTGTTTCTGGAAGTAATCAGGTGGCCGCGGAGCCGCACGCTGGTTGTGCCCATGCACAACACGATCACCAAAGCGTATCTGCTGGCTGATCATCTGAAACTACAGACAGCGCACGGTTTTGACGGGCAATTGGTCTATTTGCCGCCTGCAGCACCCGATCCAGTGGCGAGCGTTATTGTTCTGAAACTCGCCGGCCCGGTTCAGCCGCTGAAGCAATAATCGTTGGCGCGGATGCGGAATGTGGATGCTTTTATCCTCGCGTTCCGGCGCGGCGCAAACGCGGAGAACCCCTTGCGGGAAGTTCATAATGGCAATGGCGGCACCGGGCGAAGCAACGCGTGGATTCGCGGCACGCATGGCGGCACATGATCCGCGCCGCATGGCGGCTCTTGGAATTTATCGCATCGATAGGGTGTTCGTGTTAACATCATCGTTGTGCTCAATGCGTTGGGTGACTAACATCAGGAGTGATTTATGATTACAGGTTATTTCAACAGCCAATCTGCCTGGCAACGCGCTTTTGCCGCAGTGGGCATTGCTGTGGCATTGACATTTTTATTGACCGGCTGCCAGGCCCCGCAGCAGTCCATGTCCTGGCGTGGCGTGGTGTGTCGTGACTTACCGCTGTATGGCGATCGCAACTGGATTGCCATCGTGGATTCCGCTTATCCGGATCAAAGTCGGCCGGGCGTTGCCACCGTGGTGACGCATCACAGTATGTTTACTGTTCTGAAGTATGTTCTGGCCGGAATTAAGAAGGCTCCGAATATTCGCGCCGAGGCGTATACGGATAAGGAACTTAATTATGTCAGTGATGCGCAGACGCCCGGCATCAGTGCCTACCGCGCCAAATTAACCGCCATGCTTGCGGGAATTCCGCATTTCTCGCGAATGCACATCCAGAGTATTCATCGCCTGAATAAAGACGGCAAACTATTCAGCATTCTGATTCTGAAAACCAACTTAACCATGCCTTACACATCGGTATTTATCCATCTTAAGTGCGGCTATTGGAGCAATGCCGACGAAGCCGCACTGAGAAAAGCGATGGCTTCAGCCAGTGGCAATTAATGCTGAAGTGTTGGTGCATGAGTCGGGCCTCAACAGAGAATGGCGGATGAAAAAAAGCAATCGATTGGTTGAACTCCATGCCGCCGGGCAATGTTGTCCCGAAGGTGCCTGCTGCTCGGGCGGCGTAACGCGCCGGCGTTTTCTGGCGGCTTTATCCGGCGGAGTGGCGGCGGCGGTGATGCTGGCGGATCGTCCGGTGGTAGCCGGGCCCTTTGAAACCGCGGAATTTGCCCGACTTATTCCACCGGATAAAAAGCTTGATCCGCAATGGGTGGCTTCACTGTTTGCGCGTGGTGAAGCCACGGTTTATTCCAAATCCAGAGGTGAACTGCAGTTCATCGGCATGCCGGTCGGTGGCTTGTGCTGCGGTACGGTCTATCTTGGCGGCGATGGCAAGCTCTGGTTGTGGGATATATTCAATCAGAACGCCAATGGCATTGAACCGCGCAATGTGATGTGGAGCGGGTTCGGCCACCCGCATGATGTTAATCCGCAAAATGGTGCCAACTATGTTCAGCCGGCCAGGCAGGAATCTCCCTTTGAACAGGGGTTTGTCCTGCGGGTAAATGCCGTTGATTATCCCATGGACGCCCGCGGCTGGAAGGATATTACATTTCGTGGCAACTATCCCATTGGGGAAATCAACTATAGCGATCCTGATTGTCCGGTGGCCGTTAAGCTCGAGGCCTATAGTCCATTTATCCCGCTGAATACCGATGATTCAAGCCTGCCGGCGACGGTTTGCGATTTCACGATTACAAATGCCAGCCAGAGTCTGGCAAGAATTGAACTGGCCGGAATCTTGCAAAACGCTTGCAGTTTGTATACAGCCGGTGCCAGCGGCGGTGCACGGATTAATGAAATAGAAACCCTTGCCGGGGCTACGGTTTTAAATTGTCGCTTTGATATCGGCGGGGCACAATCCTCCACGCCCCCGCGTCCGGACATCGTGGTAGAGAGTTTTAACCATACAACCTACGGCTCATGGCGTGTCACCGGCACCGCTTTTGGCAGTGGACCGATCCTGCGTGCGAATATTCCGGCGTACCAGGGTAATGTTGGTGGCAAGGGGCCACGGGTGGTAAATTCTCACGCCTCGGCCCCCGGCACAACGATTGCCGAGAAGGACGCGGCTACCGGCACACTGACCAGTCCGCCGTTTACCATTCAACGGCCTTATCTAACCTTTTACATTGGTGGCGGCTCGGATATCAATCAGGTGGGGCTGCAATTAACGGTGGATGGCAAGGTCGTTCGCCGGGCCACGGGAACTGATGACAATCACATGCGCCGCGTAAGTTTCGACCTATCGGAATTTATGGGTAAAAAGGCGGTTATTGAAATTTATGACCGCGCCACCGGGACATGGGGCAACATCGGCGTATCGGACATTGTGCAAACAGATGTCGAGAAGACAAAATCCTCGCACATATCGGAACTCGATACGGATTACGGCACCATGGCTCTGGCGGTGCGGGGGAAGGCTGCCGGACGGGCGAATGTAAAGGGGCAATCCCCATTTGACGCTCCGCCCTCGGCTGAAAGTATTGCGGATGCGGGAACCGAACTCACCGGCGCTCTGGTTCAAACGGTGGAGTTAAAACCGGGAGAATCACGGACCATTACATTTGTCATCGCGTGGCACTTTCCCAACAGCGGGAATCTGCCGGTGGCGGAGGCTGCAACGGGCAATTACTATTCCCGCCGTTTTGGCGATGCCGGAGAAGTCGCCGGGTATGTCCTTGATCATTACGAGCGGCTCGCCCATGACACCCGACTGTGGCGTGACACATGGTACGATTCCACGCTCCCGTACTGGTTTCTGGATCGCACGATTTATAACACGGCCTGTCTGGCCACCTCAACGAGCCACCGCTTTGCCACGGGATTGTATTGGGGTTGGGAGGGAGTAGGGTGCTGCCCGGGAACTTGCACACATGTATATCATTTTGCACAAGCGGCGGCGCATTTATTTCCTGACCTGGAGCGGGACCTGCGACGGCGCGTCGACTTCGGCATGGCCTTAAACAAGCATACCGGCATGATCGGTTATCGCGGCCCGGGTACCGGCCCGGCGACCGACGGGCAGGCGGGAATGATTCTCTGCGCGCTGCGCGAGCATTTAATGAGTGTCGATGATACATTCCTGCGGGAAATCTGGCCCGGTGTGCGCCTGGCAATTGAATATCTCATGCGCCATGCCGACAAACGCACCGGCCTGATTCACGGCGCGCAGCCCAACACGCTGGATGCCGCCTGGTATGGCGAAATTGCCTGGATCAGCGGTTTGTACGCGGCGGCTCTGCGGGCGGGCGAACGGATGGCCACCGATATGGATGATCCAACGTTCGCGGCGCGTTGTGCCCGCCGCTTTGCCCAGACCAAACACGCCATTGGGACCCGATTGTTTAACGGCGAATATTTCATTCAAAAACCCGCACCCGGTCGCAGTAAGTCTCTCGGCACCTATCAAGCGTCATTTATTGAACAGGTTCATGGGCAATCCTGGGCCTGGCAGATTGGCCTGGGACGCGTCTTTGGACGCACACAGACGCTCAGTGCGCTTAAAGCGCTTTATAAATATAATTTCACCATGAATGTAGGCCCGTTCAGAAAGGCCAACCCGTCCGGTCGCCCCTATGCTCTTGCCGGTGACGGCGGGCTGATTATGGCCACCAATCCGGCGCAACTGCCCGATCCCTTCGGAAATGTTTCCGCCTGGCAGTACGGTTACTTCGACGAATGTATGAGCGGCTTTGAGCATCAGGCGGCCAGCCATATGATCTCGGAAGGACTTTTGCTGGAAGGGCTGGCTGTCACACGGGCCATCGAAGATCGCTACAGCGCCCGATTGCGCAATCCGTTTAACGAAATTGAGTGCAGCGATCACTATTCCCGTTCCATGGCCAGTTTTGGATCATTTGTCAGTATCTGCGGGTTTGAATGCCACGGCCCCCGGGGACATATTGGTTTTGCGCCGCGCCTGCACCCGGAGAATTTCAAGGCCGCGTTCACCACCGCCGCCGGGTGGGGATCCGTTACCCTGCAAAAGCGCAATCAGATGATGAAAGCACAATTGCATTTACGCTGGGGAACTCTGAAACTAAACACCATTTCTCTGCCTCCGGAAAACCTTACCCACGTCACGGTTGATCTGGCCGGGAAAAAGCTTCCCGCGGCATTTACCTTGGGAACACAAGCAGCGCTGATCACGCTTGATCATGCAATCACATTACGCTCTGGAGAGATCCTGACCATCGTGCTGTCTTAAAAAACGATCCGATGGACAACTGAAAATCTTGTCAGGCCCCGTCATGTGTATAATGGACTGCCGTCTGGATGTGTCATGTGTGTCAGGCCGGACGGATAAGATGATCGGGCGGCTGAAGGATTGTCCATGATGGAAGGCAAGAAGAATCATCATGTGTATTTCCACATGGGAACAATGGGTTATATTGGCACGGCTCTGGATGTCAATGACTTCATATTCTTCAACATTGTGGTGGTCACATTCCGGAGCTTTACCCGCGATTTATTTCTCATTGCCATACTTGTCAATGTGCATCGACTGCTGGGATGTACCCTGCAGCCTTACGTGGCGTGGAAGGCGGATCATATTCGCAGCCGGTTTGGTCGCAGAAAACCATTTCTGATGGCTTCTCTCCCCGGCGCGGCGGTGATGGTAAGCCTGCTGGGGCTGCTGCCGCAATGGATTCCCAAAAGCAGTTATCACACGCCGTATGCCCTGGCGGCGGTGGCCGGAGTATTTATTCTCTGGCAGGTATGCCAGGAAATTAATTTAAGCGCCCATACAACATTGTATCCGGCGGTTATTTCCCAGCAGCGGCTGGGCACCGCGGCGGCAGTGCGAATGGTTCTCAGTGGATTGATGACGTTATTTATGACCTATTACGTCATGCACTGGGCCGATCTCAATCGCCTGTACCCGTATCTCGCCGGTGCGGTTATTACAACCTTGGCGATACCGTGTCTTTTGCTTACGCCGGAAAAAATCACGCATATGCCGGCCCCGGCGCGTTACAACCCTCTGGAGCATCTGCATCTGCTTTGGGAAAAGCCGCGATACGCACTTATTTCAATCATTGGATCGGCGGCTCTGGCCTTTTCCGTAACGATGGTGCTGTTTCAATCCCTGTATGTCACACGGATATTGCACTTTTCGCTTGGAGAGCTTGGTAAAGCGATGTTTCCCGGCACCATTATTGCGCTGCTGCTGGCGATTCCCCTGGGATTTTCAGTCGATATTGTCACCCCGCGGATGATGATGATCGTTGCCTTCGCGTTATGGTTGATTGCCGCGCTGGCCATGGCTTTTTTTGTCCACAGTTGGGTGGCATTGATGCTCGTGCAGATGCTTTATTTTGTGGGTTATACAATTCAGGCCAGTGCCATTCTCGCATTGACGTTTGAAAATGTATCGGAAGACAAACGCGGTGCCGTATTCGGCATTATTCAGGTAACCCGTGCGATCGCCACGATTGTGGCATCGCTGATCGTTGGATACCTGGTTAATATTCACGGGCACTATGGCCTGGCATACCCGGCTTGTATTGTTTTAGCTGCTATCGGTATTCTGGCGGCCTGGTTCCTGAAAGCAGTTAACACTCCGCCGTCCACCACGGTCATGGGTGCGACAACGGAAACCAAAGGTGCTTCCAATGTCAAGCCCTGATCTAAAGTTGGCACATTATTTTTCCCCGGCGCGCCGGGACTCGCTGACGCCCCCCCGTATCCGCGCAGTCCGCTTAGAGAGTTTACCCCGTGCGCGCCGGGGCGGTCCACTTCCATCGCACCAAACACACACAATGAGGCTGGCTGAGCAGTGAGGAGTTAGGAGTTGGGAGTTAGAAGTTAGAGGGGATGTGGAAGCGCTGCGCTTTCAATTTCTTCCAGGTTCCAGGTTC
>JAJZJL010000078.1:0-10427 GCA_021810145.1 Planctomycetota bacterium
TATGCAGTTCACGCAGCATGATTGAACACTACCTCTGCCAAACACAGGCCGGTATTCTAACCGGACACGCCCTGAAGTGTATGAGCCGTGAACCCGAACGTGTCCGGCATCAAAGTACCAGGCCCTGATACAGGTTGCATGATCCAGGTCATAGGCGGTTGTAGCCCACCGGGTGGTCATTGGTTTACCGGGCTTCAATGTGCATGCTCAATGTGCGGACATTGGCTTCTGCCGTGCCAATTCCCGCTGGGCCGGGCAAATTGACTGCCTGCGGCGGCGTTGATTTCACACAAGCTCGTTGGTAACCGGCGGGTTCACTGGTTTATGGCAATGACTGTGTTGTGCCGACGCAGTCCAGCCGGAGCTGGCCGCCTTGACGGTTCAAACGGAACAGGAATTCTTCCGTGCCGGGGAAGTTTGCCGGCAACAAAAGCCGGCGCGGATGCCAGTCCGCGGTTAGATGAGCCGTCAAGTTCCCGGCCGGGTCTTTGGCGCGTGAACGGAGCGTTGCGATATCCGCTACACACTGCAACTCGCCGCGCGCATCGAGATATTCAATGCCCCGCTGTGCGTGTGCAAAGTGACGGGGGCGGATCGGGTTATCCCATAACAGTGGCAGCGTAAACGATCCGATATGCGTGCCATCGCAGCGGCAGGCGTATATGGCGTCAGGCTTATGAAAATCATTGCCCAGCAATATCCCCGTGTCCTGCTCGGCAAACCAGATGCTGCTTCCCGGATAATGTTTCCCCGGTTGCCAGATTTCTGATTGTCCGTCTGAACCGATATACCAGACCAGACTTCGCATCGTATCAGCAAATGTATTTTCTTCCCCCGGAACACCAAACAGCAATGTTGCCAGGTAATGCCGCCCCTGCACCGGCACAATATGACATTCCAGCAGGGCTAGAGCCGCCAGATCTGCGGGCAATTCCAGCATAACTGTTAATGGGATGTGCGGCGGCGACGGCATGGCGTAAAACTCAAAGTGATCATTGCCCGCATCCGCGGCAATTTACCCACAAGTCTACAGCCCGTTCGGAAATTTGCCACAGCCAACCGCCAAGCTGTGAATGGACGCAAAGAAGTATTCGGGTAAACATTCACTCATTGCGACGTTGCACAATCCAATGACCAGTGACTCCCGGTGCGCGGGGACAGGTACTGAAAATACTGACCAATATTGCTAATACTGACCAATACTGTTACCGTGCCGTTGTGGCGAAAGACGTTTTTGTTCACAAGGAGGAAACCGAGGTGGCCGGAGGATTCCAAGCAATGATGCTTACTGAATATACTGGCCATTACTGCTAATACTGATCGATACTGACCCATACTGACCAATTACTGTAATCGCATCGCTGTGGTGAATGACGTTTTTGTTCACAAGGAGGAAGCGGAGGTGGCCGGAGGATCCCAAGCAATGATGCTTACTGAATATACTGACCAATACTGCTAATACTGACCAATACTGCAAACACTGATCCTATACTGTTACCTCGCCGTTGTGGTGAAAGACTTTTTTATTCACAAGGAGGAAGCGGAGGTGGCCGGAGGATCCCAAGCAATGATACTTACTGAATATACTGACCATTACTGCTAATACTGATCGATACTGACCAATACTGACCAATACTGTAACCGTGCCTTTGTGATGAGAAGACGTTTCAATTCACGAAGAGTTGGCTATGAAAAAGTCATACCAATAGTTAGCAAAAAATGAAAGCGGATGTTGCTTTGCATTAATAGCCCGGAATCCTACAATGTGTGTGTTGCAAAAATCAGTTTTTCGGAAAGCGTCTTATGGTCGCGTTGAATGAAAAGTTTTCGCACAGCGGGCTTCCGGCTTCAGAAGGACGCGTGTCCCCGCATGAGATTGATGCTTTTGATTTCACAAAGTGGTCGGGAGAGGTTTGGGGAGGTTCCGTTGTAAACTTCGGAGGTGCGGGATTTCGCGGATTGTCTGATGCTTCGCCATTACGCCGCCACTCCGCCGCCCCGGTTAATCGAAGCGATCCGGAATCCGAACTCCACTATGTCCGCAACCGCACATACAGCCCCGCCCTATGCACAGTGTTAAGGCGGGGGCTGAAGTCTTCCGGCCGGCCGGGACGGGCCTCCAAGAAAATAGCGGTGCTTCAATGGATCCAACGCGGTCCGATCGGGTATTCCGGCGGGATTAATTTGTATGAGTATGTCGGCGGCCGGGCGGCGACGGCGGTGGATCCGATGGGGCTCATTGAGTCCTATACCTACCACGAGGGCATTCAGATCGGCCACCCGAAACTTGTCCTAGGCCCCCTAGTGAGGCTCCCCAGTTGCCCTAAAGGCGTTTCCGGATGTTGCGCGGCCCGAACGGGAACCTTTAGGGCCTTCCTAGGCACAATCGTGACAACCGGCAGTCCTACCGTCCTGGGTGCCGGGGTGATTGGTGAGCTTATAAAAGCAGCCGTCAAGGGGGTAGCCGCCACGGTGCCAGCCACCAAGCTTGTCGACCTCTGGACTGACGATCTTTCGTTTAACGGTGTGCGTTATATCTGGGATATGTACGCTGTTTGGACCCGCACCGTGACCTACTCATATTGCTGTGGAACAAGCTTTCAGAATCTAGAGGTTGTCGCCACCGAGAATTCCACGCCAACTCTGCTTTCCGTCGAGGCCAATCGCACCAGTTGGGACCAGAACAACTTTTACCGTGGCGGAACAAGTGAGGCAACCAAGAAGCATCTGATCGAGTCCATCTGGGACATGCTCAAGGAGCTCACGAAGACGGTCAGGGGTGAATAGATGGCAGCCATTACAGTAGACACTCATTGCGCGCGGCAATCCAAGGGCCCTCTAAGGATGAATTGTGCTTCCTGGCGTTACCTGATCGCCTTCGCGCCGGCGCTTCTCACCCTGTTCCCACCCGGAACTGCCGAAGGACTGCGTGCGGACGGCGGGGTTTCGGGACAGCCTGCTGCCAACATCCGCCCGCCCACGGGTTCGGCCCGCCAAGCGGTACTGCGCCACGCCTTTATCCACGTTTCGGGGGGCGCGGTGACATCGGCACTTGCGAACACCAAATTTTCCACAAGAATTGACTTTCTTGGCATGCGGCTAGGAGTTCCGGGCCAATTTTCCAGCCTTTCTTTGCACCCGTCCGCAGACGCAAATCGGCCCCCTGGGGGGGACTGGCGATTCACTTTCGCGGACGGTGCTGGCGGAGCTTGGACCAAGAGTATCCCTACTGGACCGCAGGGTGTAATCTATCGCCTTCAACGGAAAGCCCAACCACGGCGGCATCTACTCCTTGGATTTTCCATCGCCGGCAGTCCGGCGGTGCGAGGCGACACTCTTTACCTAAGCCCTTGGACTCGGGGCATGGCTCGCGTAGAGGGTTGGATCCCGGACCGCGCAAAATCCTTCGCGTTGGGGTGGAAGGGGAAAGGTTCACGGGGACAGGGCGTACACGCTTTCCAAATGAGCGTGGTTTACTATCCATGGCCATGGCACCCCGAGTCGCTCAGGCCGCTGCAACCCATGCCATTCCTGTCATTGCGTGTTGAGTGGCCGCACCAAGGGCCACTTTGGCCCCCGGACGCTATCGTAATCAGCGAATCGTTTTGGCCGTTTCCATGCTTCTTTCACTCCGGGGCGGGTAAAAAGGTGCTACGGGCGCTTCTTGCTTCCGGGTGTCCTGCAAACCGCGCGGAGCTGGACGTCCGCGCTGCCAAAGAATTATTGCAAAGGCTGTCGCCGAAAGAAAGCTTCCTCCTGCAGACCGTTGGAGCAATTCCTCCCGACATGGCCCCAGCCAGCCCGGAAGTCAGGAAGGCGGCAATGTTATGGGAACAAGCCAGTTATCACGAATTCCTCGCAACGCAGCGAGGCGGCCCGGATGCCGTTTGCACACGCATTGCTGGCAAAGATGTTTACGCCTTGGCTTTTAATGGTACTCGTCTGTGGCACGAGTATTTCCTGGCCTTTACGCCCAGCGGGCGGTTGTGGTGTGTCGGACATGCGAATGGCGTTAAGGGAATCCGTTCGGCAAGCGACATCGCGGCGTCGGCCGTCAATTTCTCCGGCCTTGCTCGAGTCGCCAACACAGGGGGAAAGGCGAAACACCGATCCCACAACCCAGCGCCCACCAAGTAACCGCCGTGGTGGTTCTGGGTGTGGCGGCCCGTCAAATACTCCAACAACGTCGATGTTAATAGGATGTGCTTTCCAGTTTCGGGAGGCACTTTTTGGAATACGAACATGGTAGCATTGGAAATTGCAAAATTTCAGAACGGTGCGTGAAGCTGGCGGAACCCTGCGTTCTTTCCCGCCTCAACATACCCCCGTTTCCTCCTTGTAAATAACCGTAAATAAAAAGGATCAGAGAGGAGCGTTGTTCTTACAAAGAGGTACGGGAGGTGGGGGAGGGAATTCATCACAAAGTTGGCTGTAAAAATGCCATGCCAATAGTTGGTAAAAAATTAAAGCGGATTTTGCTTTGCAGGAGGCGCATTGCACCATACAATGCAAGCACTGAACCAATCGGCTTTTCGGATTGCGTCTTATGGTCGCGTTGAATGAAAAGTTTTCGCACAGCGGGCTTCCGGCTTCAGAAGGACGCGTGTCCCCGCATGAGATTGATGCTTTTGATTTCACAAAGTGGTCGGGAGAGGTTTGGGGAGGTTCCGTTGTAAACTTCGGAGGTGCGGGATTTCGCGGATTGTCTGATGCTTCGCCATTACGCCGCCACTCCGCCGCCCCGGTTAATCGAAGCGATCCGGAATCCGAACTCCACTATGTCCGCAACCGCACATACAGCCCCGCCCTATGCACAGTGTTGAGGCGGGGGCTGAAATCTCCCGGCCGGCCGGGACGGGCCTCCAAGAAAATAGCGGTGCTTCAATGGATCCAACGCGGTCCGATCGGGTATTCCGGCGGGATTAATTTGTATGAGTATGTCGGGGGACGGGCGGTGGTGGCGGTGGATCCGAGCGGCATGGATGTAACGCAGCAGGAGGTCAACATAATTCTCAGCGAGTTGAAGGCGGAGCTTGAAAAGGCAACCGCGGTCGGTCGCGGGGTCCACAGGATTCAGGAGGCCATAGCGGCACTTGTGGCCCTTGCAGGAAGCCAGAGGGCTGAGAAGAAGGTTACGGAGGACCTCTTGGATTATTTGCTCGACTCGGCGAAGGACATGGTCAAGGGGTACGGCGGGGCGGCTGCGGGAGCCGGATTTGGTGTTGCGCTGGAGGAGCTGAAGATTGCGCTGGCATTGGCGGGAGTGATTTATGGCCCTGCTACACGTAGCAGGGCGTGCAATGACTGCGCTTTCCAAGCCGGTTTGCACGGTTTTCATAACGGAACAGAATTTCCATCTGGAACAACTGCCTTAGCTATGGCATTCGCGTTTGGCATCCCCGTTTATTTCGTGCGCTACGAAATTATGTGCAGGCTGGACTGCCAGGGTCGCACAAGTGTCTTGATTTGGGTCAACCAGAGTAAAGGTTATCAGTGGGTGCCCTGTGGTTTCTAGATAACACTCGAAGCACACTTTGCGTGGAGTTGCGCATATGGCGGAAGTTGAACGAGGCCCCAAAAGCAAAAAGTACCGTAAGAAGAAACGCTGGCCGTCCAGTTGGCCGGGGCGGGTGGTCCTTAGCATTTTGGCGGCGGCCTTGATTTTGGCCGGATTTCGATTGCCGCAATTCGTTGCAGTTCTGCAAGTCCGGCAGCTTGACGGCCAGTTGGGTTGGGGAGTGGGCAGCAGTCTGCCGCGGATATATCAGGTTTTCTTCTGGGTTTTCGGAACAGCCGATAGCATCTCGCTGCATGGGGCTAGGGTTACGAATGGGGACTCGTGGGTGTTTGGCCCCCTGCATGACTGCCGGTACGTCAGCCTAATGGAAACGAGGCTAACCGGTGGCTTGGCGGCGCTGAATGGAGAGCACGCTCTTCACCATTTGTTTTTGAACGACAACAAGGAGATTACGGACGCTGATTTACACGCGCTCCACTTTTCCAACTTTCCACACCTCGCCGCGCTTGCGCTGACGCTGTCGCCCAAAGTGACGGGAACTGGTTTCGCTGGGCCAAAAGATTGCCCATCGCTAAAGTTCCTTAGCGTCGGAACCTGCGGCTCATTTTCCAACGATGGCTTGGCGGCCATTTGCAGGTTCACCAATCTGCAGGCGCTGATTCTTTCGGGGACATCGATAACAGATTCGGGGCTGAGGTGCCTTATGCGATTGAAGGATTTGCGAATAATCGAGTTGGATGACACCCGGATTACTGAAGGTGGACTGCGCACGCTGTCTCATATCGCGAGCCTGAGGGATATCGCGATCGAGAACGATAACATTTCCGTCCGCAGCCTGCGGTGTTTAAGAAAGCTTCCCCGGCTGAAATACCTGAGGCTTGCCGGGGATGGCATTCGCAAGCGCGATGCGGAGGCCGTTTTAGGCAGGCATGTGCGCGTTGACCTGCGGCAGCCTTCAGGCGGTGAATTGTTGATATTGGGAGAGTGATGTGGTGGTATACCGACCCACCGAATTGTGAAGCGACTGAAGTTCGTAATAACGGAGACGTGAACGATTGTCGGAGAGCTATTGCCAAAATTTGTGGATTGCCTGAACCAGGCGGTTGATTCTCTGACTCCATTTTCGAATTTGATTCCTGCCAATACATCCGCAGTTAATTCCGGGCTTGGCCGGCCCCGCAGACGGTGGCCTTGGCGTGGGGGCTGATTAGACTGGCCGCGAGCGCTCCTCGGTCACACGGCCAGCGTGTATTCCGGGCGATATAAAACCTCGGCAGCGGAAACCACCACAGACCCCAGAACTTCAACTGATTTGCAATGGGTGGCGAAAGCAGGCGCGGTGGCACGATTTGCTTAGCACGTTCGGGGAGCACTTTTTTGGAATGCGAACGTGGCAGCGTTGGCAATTGAAAAATCTCAAAACGGTGCGTGAAGCTGGCGAAACCCTGCGTTCTTTCCCGCCTCAACATACCTCCGTTTCCTCCTTGTAAATAACCGTAAATAAAAAGGATCAGAGAGGAGCGTTTTTCTTACAAAGAGGTACGGGAGGTGGGGGAGGAAGTTCATCACGCAATTGGCTGCAAAAATGATTATGCCAATAGTTGGTAAAAAGTAGAAGCAGATTGTGCTTTGCATTAATAGCCCGGAATCCTACAATGTGTGCATTGAAACAGTCAGCTTTCCGGAAAGCATCTTATGGTCGCGTGGAATGAAAAGTTTTCGCACAGCGGGGTTCCGGCATCAGAAGGGCGCGTGTCCCCGGATGAGATTCATGCTTTTGATTTCACAAAGAGGTCGGAAGAGGTACGCGGAGGTTCCGTTGCAAATTTCGGAGGTGCGGGATTTCGCGAATTGTCTGATGCCTCGCCATTACGCCGCCGCTTCGCCGCCCCGGTCCATCGATACGATCCTGAGACAGGCCTGTATCATGTGCGCAATCGCGGCTACAACCCCGCCCTGGGTCGGTGGATACAGCGCGATCCGATTAGCTATTCCGGCGGGATTAATTTGTATGAGTATGTCGGGGGACGGGCGGTGGTGGCGGTTGATCCGGCGGGCTTGGCATACCTCTACAGGGTCGGCCCGGCCCACGACCTGGGAGGGTGTGGATCGACCTGCCGGTTTTACAGGAACTACTACTACTACCAACCGCTTGGTGAGTGGGACCTCCCCGAGAGCCCAAATAGCGCCGCGCTGACCGAATTCGCACACGCAGTCTTTACGCTTAGCGGTGCCGGGCGGCTGGTCAACATCCTCATGAGCGGCGTCACGATCTCAACACCCGAGTACGCGTACTTTTTTTGGCTCACATGGAAGGACACCCGTGTATTTACCTACCGGTGCCACACACACTACTCTGGCGTCAGGTGGGAGTCAACGGTCAGGCACAAGGACCTCCGGGTGCACTACAAATCCGTGTCACAGTGGGGCCTTACTGGCAACAATTTGGTGATACCCGGGCAGGGCACAACGCTGAAAGACATCGGCCATAACATCACCGATTTGGTCATGGAGATAATTCACGCGGTTGAGGGTGCCGAATGATGCGTGATGGAACGGCCCTAGGCTCGGCATCGAACAAGGCGCACCGCGGAGGTCCCGTTTTCAGGCGGGCAGTCGCTTTGCTTGCGGGAGGAATGCTCCTAACGGGCTGGTGCTTTGTCTGCCTGGCATGGCAGGAACAACTTGTCGGCGGGCTTCGCAGTGAGCCGCGCATCGGCGGCGAAATGAGCCAGCCCCCGGTTCCGCTCGCCAGGGTTCCCGCGGCGAACAGTGCCCTTCCTGATCGGAATCGCTACGTTGTTGTTGAAGTCGCCGGATTACGCTTTTTGCTTCCACCGGGCGGCCGCTACCTCGCCGTCTCGTGGCCGAAGCCACTTAAAAGCGAGGGTTCGCACCGCTTGAATGTGACCTGGTCGGGCCCAGCGGCGGATTGGCCTGAAAGCCGGCGTTTTCCGAAATTGCACTGGCGGGTTTACCGCGGCGATTTGCTTGCACGCATCCCGCGGGTGCCGGGACTGCTTCGCATTGCTGGGGGCGAGGTCCGCGCACTTCCGTTTGCCTGCACGGTAATGGGATCCGACGTCCCGCTTTTCAGTTGGTACCGGCCTGAGGCCCGCTCAGCATGGCAATGGGCGATGTGGGCGTTTGGCGTCTGGCACATCCGGCGTACCATCGCTGCCCGTTGCACAGAGGGTCTTCTGCGCGCCGGGGCTGTCCCATGGGTTGCTCGCGCTCGGTCGCAGACAGCCATGGCCACGGTCGCTCGAATGAGTGATCGACGCATCTTCCAAATTGCGCTAGGCCGCGGGCAACCGCCGACGAAAGCGGCTGTTCTTACACGGGTGGTGGCGCGACAGTTGGTTTGGAGCGCGGATAATTGGTCACCGCCGTCAGTCGTTATCGCATGTCCCCTGCGAGGCGGATACCTCTACGTTTACCCCGATCGCAGAGGCAGGGCTGGCCTGCCGCACGGCGAGGGGAGCTGGAAGTGGCTGTTGTTTGGCTCAAATGGGATGGGCCTTGCACTCGGCTCTGCCGTCGTTCCCAAGTCGTTGGGCTTGCGTGGGGTTGCAGTCAGGATCGTAGGGGCGGCCGGGCTGACTTCCGGCGTTCCTCGTGCATTGGCGTCGCGATCCGCGATGGGCTCATCCCCCGGAGGGCTATCTGGTGTGCCAAGGCACTGACTCGCGGCAGCTTTATGGGAAATATGCTATGATGGCTACACTGGGGAAATTTTTACGAAAGCGACCCGGACTTGCGGCCGCCTTCTTGTGCGGCGCATTTGTCGCAGGGGTCACCTTGTTGCAGTTGGCTTATTTTCCTCCCGGCAACCCGGGCGGTGACGCCCTCCGATGGACATCCGCTCGCATAGTGGGGTACGCGCTATTCTGGCCGTCTTCATTTGCCCTTGCAGCCCTCACAAGTTTCGAGCTTACAATGCTTATCAGAGGCGTTCCAGTCGCCGTATCCGAACCTCGCCTGAAATTCCAATGGGCCGGCTCGTGGACCGCCCTGGCTATTGGTTTAGCGGTAATTGTGTTGTTTACTCTCACCTTCTCCGCAGCGATTTCGGGGTTCTGTGAGCGGCTCTAGCGGCAACGGGCAGCCCGATACCAAGGCGTAACCCGGTAGAGCCCGGAGAGATCGGAAATATCGGAAATATTGTCAAATGTTGTCGATAGCCTGAACCAGGCGGCTGATTTTTTGACTCCATTTTCGAATTCTATTCCTGCCGATACATTCGGAATTCATTCCAAGCCATTAAGTCTCTGAACGCCCTTTCCGGCAGGCCGTCGCGGCGCGGATATCGGGGGGGCGTCAACGAGTCCCGGCGCGCCGGGAAACAACGAACAACGAGCAACGGCACACGGGACAGGTACCGAATCTACTGACCAGCCACTGTAATCGTGCCTTCGTGGCGACAAACCTTCTTATTCACAAAGAGGCCGAAAGAAATTACCAACCGCAAAAGAAGCAAAAGAACGCAAAGAAGTGGTTAGGTAATTAAATACTCTTCGTGTCTTTGTGTCGTTGTGGTGAGAAAACGTTCTAATTTACAAGGAGGAAGCCGAGGGAACCTCAATGACCAGTGATCCATGATCAATGATCCCGGCGGCTGGGTATACTGTGTACGCTCCGGCGGTGCCGGGGTGCTGCATTTTAGATCGTGCGCGGACGGCCGCGGGTTTCCACCGCGCGGCTGCGTGGTCGGAATCAGATCGCGTTGTGCCGTAAGCAGATCATTGTGGCGGCGGCAACCAATTGCTTTGCGTTCTTTGTGCTTTTGCGGTAATAATCTCTGTGTACTCTGCGCCCTCTGTGGCTACCCCCATGGTTTACGACTCTGCGCAATCTGTGGATCAGGATTCTGAATCTGTCCCGGCGCACCGGGAAACAACGATTCTCG
>JAJZJL010000078.1:10527-22605 GCA_021810145.1 Planctomycetota bacterium
GCTTTTGCGGTAATAATCTCTGTGTACTCTGCGCCCTCTGTGGCTACCCCCATGGTTTACGACTCTGCGCAATCTGTGGATCAGGATTCTGAATCTGTCCCGGCGCACCGGGAAACAACGATTCTCGGCCCATGGGAAAAGTACTGATAATACTGATTAATACTGATCAATACTGGATCCACTGACGAATACTGAATCTGCTGACCAATACCGCATATACTGACCCATTACGGTGATCGTTCCTTTATTTTTCCATGGCGTTTGTCGATCATGCTGATTGGTCATTGTTTCGCCGCCGTGGGCGGATTTTCCATTGCGGCTCACTGGCGGTAATATTGTGGCGCTTGCGGTTTGGTGCCGATGGTGCAATCGGACGAACGTGTGAAGCGAACCGTGCGGAGACTTGGATACATGCAATATTTGATTACCGGTGGTGCGGGATTTTTGGGAAGCTGTATTACCCGCAAACTCATTGCCTCGGGTGTGGCAGGTACCGATATACACATTCTGCGAAGCAAGGAATGTGATTTAACGCGCCAGGCGGAAACCGAAGCGATGGTGGAGCGAATCAAACCGGAGGTTATTTTACATCTGGCGGCCCAGGTGGGCGGGATCGGGGCGAACCGGGAAAATCCGGGCCGATATTTTTATGCCAATATGGCCATGGGCCTGCATCTGATGGAAGCGGCCCGGGTTCATGCGGTAAAAAAGTTTGTACAGGTCGGCACGATTTGCGCTTATCCTAAATTTACGCCGGTGCCGTTTAAGGAATCGGAATTGTGGAACGGTTATCCGGAGGAAACCAACGCCCCGTATGGCATTGCCAAAAAAGCGTTGCTGACCATGTGCCAGGCATATCGCCAGCAATATGGCCTGAACGCAATATATCTGCTGCCGGTGAATTTGTACGGACCGGGCGATAATTTTGATCTGCAATCGTCCCACGTTATCCCGGCGTTAATCCGAAAATTTGTCGAAGCGCAACGGGCCGGGAGCCCCTACATTACCGCGTGGGGGACGGGACAGGCGTCGCGTGAATTCTTATATGTGGAAGACTGCGCTGACGGCATTATCGCGGCGATGCGGCAATACAACGCGCCCGAACCGGTGAATCTCGGCGCGGGCCGGGAAATAACCATCCGCGACTTGACGGAATTAATTGCCCGGCTCTGCGGCTTCAAGGGTGACATCCGCTGGGACCCAAGCAAGCCTGATGGTCAACCCCGGCGCTGCCTGGATACCACGCTGGCGCAAAAGCTGTTCGGCTTCACCGCCCGGACATCTCTGGAGGATGGATTGGAAAAAACCATAGCATGGTACCGGGCCAACGCGGTATGACCGCCGGTCTGGCCGCGGTGGCCAGATCATTGTGCCGCAATCGGTCAAATTCTTCGCGATCTGCGAAGAAGTTTCGGCTCGGCACACCACGCTTTTGGCGGACGGTTACCGCCGGCAAAGCCGGCGGCTATGTGATGTTTGGTTGCGGCTTCGCCGCGCTGTGACTCCCAATGGAGCTGAAATATGTCTTCCGCCATTCCCGCGAGGCGACCCCTTCAATCGGATGGTAAGCCGGCATTCAATCGCCGCGAATTCGCTTGGTTACTGGCTATCGCCGGGGCGGTTATTGCATTCGGGCAGGGCGAGGAGACTGTTGTGCCGGCGGCGGAAGCGGCGGCAAAAGAAGCGGGTTATGGGGTTTCCGCATCGGCTTTCAACCGCGCCCGCCGCCGCGCGGAAGCACTGATTGCCAGAATGACAATTCCGGAACGCATCGGGCAATTGGGCGTTAATACGCCGGCAATCAAGCGGCTGGGTGTAAAGCCGTACCATTTTTTCCAGCAGGCTCTGCACGGATTGTGCAAAAAAGGTCCGGTCACGAGTTTTCCCTGCACGCTGGCGTTGGCCAATACCTGGAACACGGAATTATTTGATCGCATATACACGGCCGTATCGGATGAGGCGCGGGCGTGGTACAGCAGGCATGGCGGCGGCTTGATCATGCGGTCGCCGCCGGTAGTCAATATGGCGCGTGACCCGCGGTGGGGGCGCATGGAAGAAACCCTTGGTGAAGATCCGTGCCTGGCCGGCACGCTGGCGGTTTGCGCCATCAGGGCCATGCAGGGCAACAATCAGGAGTTTCTAAAAACCGCCGCCACCGCCAAGCATTTTCTCTGCTACAACACCGAAGACGACCGCATGACCGCCAATGCCAGCGTGGATCCGCGCAGCTTCTGGGAATATCACACGCGTGCATTCCGCGCGTGCGTGGAAGACGGGCATGTGTTTTCCATTATGACCACTTACAACGAGCTTAATGGTCTGCCGACGACGGCGAATCGCGCTACATTGACCGGTATTTTGCGGGATCGGTGGGGTTTCCGCGGTTTTGTGACCTCGGATTATTATGCCGTGACGGAAATAGTGAAAGGTCACCATTTCGTTCCGGATCTAACCGAGGCGGTGGCCATTTCTCTGGAAGCGGGCTGTGATCATGGCGCGGGGCCGGAGTATCAGAAATATCTTCTCAAGGCCCTGCATCTGGAACTCGTGACGCAAGCAGATATCAACCGGGCGCTGGCGCGGGTCTTGACCGTGCGGTTTTTACTGGGGGAATTTGATCCGCCGAAATCGGTGCCGTACAGCAACATTGCACCGTCGGTATTGAATTCGCCGGCGCATCAGCAGCTTGCGTTGCAATCCGCCCGAGAGTCCATTGTTCTGCTGAAAAACGACCGTCATTTTTTGCCGTGGGATATTACGAAAATGAAAAGCCTGGCGGTGATCGGTCCGATGGCGGATGTTTGCCATCTTGGCGGCTACAGCGGACAACCGGAGGTACATGTTTCGCCGTTGCAGGGAATTATGGAAAAATGGGGTTATGGCTCGGGTAATGGGCCCACCGGGGAATATCTGTGGTCAAGCAGGCGCGGTAATTTGTGGGTGGCTCCCGGTTGCACCGTATCCGGCCGCCCCAACCCGGATCTCATGCGGCTGGCTGTTGACGCGGCCCACCGCGCGGATCATGTCATTCTGGTATGCGGTTCTGACCAGGCGGTGGACCGTGAAGGTCATGACCGCGAAGATATTACACTGCCCGGCGCGCAGCATGATTTAATCAAGGCCGTTTTCAAGGCCAATGCCAATACCGTTCTGGTGCTTTCCACCAATACATCACAGGCCATTGTCTGGGAACAGGAGCATCTGCCGGCGATTCTCTGCGCCCAGTTTGCCGGACAGGCCCAGGGGACAGCCATTGCGGATGTGATTTTCGGGCAATATAACCCGGGTGGAAAGCTGGCAACAACGTGGTATGCATCCATTAAACAGCTTCCCCCTTTTCATGACTACAGCGTTATCCCCGACAACCGGCGGGAACCATCGCAAGCGGGGCAGGCTTCGGGCCGGACGTATATGTATATGAAGGATAAGCCGCTTTATCCGTTCGGCTTTGGCTTAAGTTACACCACATTCGCCTACAGCAACCTGAAATTGAACCGCGGGTCCCTGGCTCCCGGCTCCGCCATAATGTTAAGCGCCACCGTTACCAACACCGGCGCGGTGCGAGGTGACGAAATTGTCCAGTGCTATATTCAAGCGCCTCCGTCACCGGTTGTTCGTCCGATTAAACAACTCGTCGGATTTGCCCGAATGTCGCTGGCACCGGGTGAAAGCCGGCAGGTGCAGTTTGCCATTGATCATCATGACCGGGCCTTGCACTATTGGGATGTGGCGCAATGGAAATTTGTGGTCCAGCCGGGAACCGTGCAGGTGCTTATCGGGGCGTCGTCGTCGGACATCCGTTTGCGCGGGGAATTTGCACTTCTCGCCTGAACAATATGACGGAGTGTATCAGAAGGCGGCTGAGACATGGCCTGTTTGCATCGCGGTTTTCCGAAACGTGTGGATTCTACCGCAAGTCAGCCCGCGGTTATGCCACAGGTTGCAACGGTCATGGTTATAAACCCGCAGGCACGCCTTTGCGATTGGCGTATGCGACCGCCGACCGATAGACAATTGCCATAATCCGGCAGGGGCAGGGTGCCATTACTGCGGTAGAATGTTATATACGCGCAGCCCATATTGTTTCACAATGCCAACGTGGCCATCAGCAAAGACAGCGTTCGCGTAGCCGCTGTTTGTCGCGCTGGTCAGCATGTGCCGGTATCGAATACTGTAATCGTAGTTGGTCGCACCACCCTGCGAGTCCTGGTTGCCAGCCCAGATATTGCTTGGCGACAGGGTGCTGGCCATGATCGGCGCGGTGGTCATTTGCGGATTACTTTGTATGAGTGTCAACATTTCATGGCTGGGGTAGAGACGGGAAGAATAATTCCACTGAAACGTGAACCATGAATCGCCACTGGATTCGGCTTGCGTGGCATCGGCAAATTCAATGAGGTGCGAGGGCGTCTGAACGATGCTCATGGGCAGCGTAGTGGGGCCGGACCAGTTGGACGGCAGATACTGGCAATCCACAAACAAATTGGGATTGGCACCGTAATTCTGATCATACCACAGGTTGACCGGCACATTCGGGATTAAAGCTGAAGGGCACTGAAACATTCGAGCCCACTTGGTCAGAACATTGGGGTTTAATGCACCGGTCTCAGCGCCATTTGTGATCATCAAGGCGGATAAGGTCGGGGTGTCGGATGTATATTGATACAGGAAATCACTCCATCCCCATGAATACCAGGCTTCATTACCGGGAAATTGCCATTGGTTCCCCGGATTCCACCATGCCGCGACATCGCCCGGCGGAACCATTCCACGGTAGGTTTGGGCATATTCCGCCGTGATCTGTCCCATCGACCTCAAATTAGCCGAACATTGGATACTTGTGGCTAATTGTTTGGCCCTTGCCAGCGCCGGCAGAAGCAGCGCGACCAGCAGTGCGATAATGGAGATGACTACCAGCAACTCCACCAATGTAAATCCGATGGAACGCACACGTCGAGCGGTGCGTTGAGCGTGTGAAATCATTTTTGGTACTCCTCTTGCATTGCTGCAACATTCCTTAAATATCAAACCATTGCAACCGCCCTGGTTTGTGGTCGGCAACATGAGATGGCCCCTGAAATGCCACGCATCCGCATGCCGCTATTTCCATTCGTTCACCCGATCCGGCGTTTGCGGCGTGCCATCAGAAAAGCTCCGCCGATACCCGCCAACGTGATTGCCGCGGTGGTCGGCTCGGGTACGGATGAAAGCGGATTGGTGGAATCAAATGTCAAGCCATACAAAGATGGGTGTTTATCGTAGCTGGCACCCGTGTTGTATTGAGCTTCCGAAAGTTGCAGCACGTCACCGGTCTGAGCGCCGCTGATATCAAAGAAGAACCAGTTGGCACCCGCGGTTATATTCGTGTAATAAATTTGCGGCGTAGCGGTGGCCGATGCTCCGGAAGTGGTGTCTGTCAGGGTAATGGCGGAAGGGCTGTCAAAATATTGGCCTGCCAGCACGCCAACATAGATATTGGATGGAACATTCGAGCCGATGCTCATCTTGGCCAGCGTGGCGGGTGTGCCATAGGATTCGTTAGCCCCGATTGCGACGCCGGCCTGCACCGTGTTAGCGGCGGAGCCATCGCGCGCATACACGGTCGGGTAGCCATAACCCGCGGTCAAGCCGGTAACGTAGCCGCTGTCGGAAACGGTCAGATACGAGGGCTGCTTAATGAGGGTATTGATGGCAAAAGTGCCGGTGTTTCCCGATGTTCCCGCTGGGATCGATGGATTGGTCATAGGATCCACGCCGACATAAACGCCGCTGGTTATGCCCGTCGGGCTGGTGGCCATCATGACATAACCATCTTGACCGAAGCTGCTGTCTTGCGCGCCGGTAGTGACGTACGGCGCGGTGAAAACGGTTTGTGTAGCCAGGGCACCGGCTTGGCTGGATTGCTGGGTGGGATTCAGTATTGTGCTGGTCGTACCGTTCACCACGGTTATGGTTGTCGCCGACGCCACCCCGGCGATGCCCAGCGTTAAACACGCCGCCAAAGACACAAGCGGCAGCATCCGAACCGTGAGACCTGAAGTAACGCATTTCATAAGAGACCTCCATTAACCGCGTCAACTTCTCCCTGAAAGTGACATTCAATGCGACAGGCATCAAATTGCTGGGAGAAACATTGAACACACGTGTGATCGTAGCAGCGCTTACCACCGCACACAATGCCATTTTTTTACTTTTAATGTTCATTTTTGGAGACGTATTTTGCCCCGGCTTTTGGCGATATTGGGGGTCGAAATGGCCGATATTACGGCGTTCTGGATCTCTGAATATCATCCGAACGCCACATGGTGAGTAAAACTTGAGCGGATCCAATGAGTATCAGGGGGGTCGAGGCCTTGCTGTCACGAATATCGGGAAAAAGCGCGCAGCCGAAGACCGCGGCAGTAAGCGCGACTGCGGTTGCAAAGCTGTCGTGCCGCTTGTCCGGCGGGCGATGGGGGCAATTGCTTTTCGGCGCGGATTATGTGCCGATTGGGTGTCAGCCGATTGCCATTCCTGGCTAAAGCACATGTCAGTCGGGCGGCCAATTCGGCTCAACCGTTGTTTCCGAATTCGCTTGACAGGGGATATCTTCGGCGATAAATCTTTGAAAATGTCGCATTCAGCGAAGTCGAAACAGCGCCGGATCGTATCAACGACCCTTGGCAACCAGCGGAAGCGTTCCAGGATTCTGGAGAACGGGCGGCACAAACACAGGCACATTTTGCTGCTGCTGGATTGGTATGCTCCGGAAATGCACTCGGGCATCGCGCGGTACGCGCGCGGTGCCGGGTGGTTCCTCGATGCTTTGAGCACCAGAGTTCACCGCTGGGAATCGGGCTGGAAACATGACGGCATCATCTGCCTTCTCGGGCCTGACCCTCGTGTGCGCGAATTTGTCTGCTCTGCGGGAATACCGGTTGTCAACATTGGGTACGATGCGGCATTGCCGGTGCCGCGGGTCGCCACGGACAATCGGCTGGTGGCGGAAATGGCCCTGGCGTACCTTTCAGGACGGGGATTCTCTGACATTGGCTATTATTTTAAAGGTACCGGCCCGTGCGACCTTGAACGGATGACGTTTTTGCGCGAGGCGGCGGGCCGCTCGAACGTACGATTCCATCTTCTGGATTTAAGCGCCTTCCGCGACGCCCCGATCGATTCCGATGCCAGGTACAGAGAGTTGAAGAAACTGCTGCACCGCTTGCCGAAACCAACCGCGATGCTGGCTGAAAATGATGATTGCGCTGTCGAATTGATTACCGCCGCCCTCGACATGGGCATTAAGGTGCCGGAAGCTATGGCCGTGCTGGGGGTCAACAACGACGCCCTCCGGTGTGAATTTGCGCCCGTTCCAATCAGCAGCATTGATGAAAATATGGCCGGAGTCGGATTTGCGGCGGCGGCGCTGCTGGACGATCTTTTTCATGGCCGCCCCGTCAAATCCCCATCGCTTTTGCTGCCACCGCTTCGCGTTGTTTCCCGCCGCAGCACCGATTACATGGCCGTCGGGGATAAAGTTGTCGCCGATCTACTTGCCCAGCTCAGCCGCCGCTTCACCGAACCCATCAACGCGGACATCGCCGCCACCTGGGCTCCGCTCTCCAAGAGGCATCTGCATGCTTTATTCAAACGCGAAACCGGCCGCTCCGTGTCCGATTGTATTGCGGATTTGCGGGTACGCCGGGCGGAGGATTTACTTATAGGTACAGATTTGAAACTCGGCGCTGTCGCGGAGCGGTGCGGATTTTCCGGTGAGCACCAACTCATAAGGGCCTTCCGCAGCCATCACGGCAAAACCCCCACGGAATACAGGCGTTCCGCCGCCATGCGCAGACGTTCAACTTAAGCCGCAGCTTACAAGGTCAGATCAGTGGCTTGCGCGACGCCGCGATTCATTTGCCGGCGTTGCCGCGGTCATGGCTTTACTTTGCGATTGGCGTATGTAACCGCCCTTGGTTAATTCAATGGATAATGTGCCGAATCAGCATCCGCTATTTTGTAAACAAATTGTCGGCAATGGGGGACGGGCAATACAGGATAGGTTCCGGCATGCAGCGAATCTCCATTGGCGGTTCAGATCGGCCATGACAGCCTGGGCTGCCGGGGCGCTAATTATTGGCCGGTGTTGCCGCGGATGCCGGGGCGGCGGCGGTTTTGGCTTCCGGATTGTTTGCTGTCCAGGCGGAGGAAAAAAAGCCCAGATAATGGCTGGGAGATTGCGCGGTGAAAATTCCGGCCAGCGGAAATGCGCTGATGCTCCGTTGATGCCATCCGGCTGAATCAAACCAGCTTGCCGAACCGGAGGGTTCAATGGCGGGTTTCAGGGCGGTCAGCGGCGGGGCGATTTGGTTAAGCGGTACCGGCAATTGAATGCCGGCCATCGACAGCGGCGTCTGCATTTCCTGCGTAAGCAATTGGTAACCCGCGGGCAGAAGTTTTGGAGAATCAGTAAAACTTATTGTCGAGGCAGATCGCGGATTGCCCAGTTTTGCCAGCACCCCCTTGAATGCCGGATTATTCAGCACGGAGGTTTTCGCCTTTTCCTGCGTAATGGCGGCCCGCATGGTGTTGAGATTCAACGTGATAAAAAAGTTGTTGTTATCAATGGCGTAGCATAACAGCGTGCTGGCGGTTCCCACTTCATTAATGGTGACATCACCCATTTGCACGGCGTTAAGTGATAAGGTCTTGGCGCTCATGCCGTGCTGCCGGGCCATGGCATTTCCACCCATAACCGCTACGGGCATCAGTACCGCCAAGGCCTGCATCAGACGATTGGGATGCCGCAGGCGATTAGCCAGAACATAGCCGTTAACCGGGGCCAGTCCATGTGATGGCAATTCGTACATCAGCCAGTGTGCTCCCAGCGCGTTGATCATATCCTGCTGCAAATCCACCCCGGTCATCTGGTTTACGGTTTGCAGCGCCTGATTGACCTGTTTGCCCTGGCCATCGACTTTTGCGGCAGCCAATAAGCCGTTGGAAACCGTGGTCAAATTCAGATGGAAAACCGCGGCGCTCAAGGCGTCAACCGGCGCGAGTTTCAGCAACGATACCGCGTGGCCCGGATGCATGGGCGGATGCCGGTAAGCCAGAAAATTATCCTGTTGCCATTGACCGTCAACAAACCCGGCCGTCATGGCGTAAGTTTTGTATTGCTTTGATTGCATGTCTGGATTCAAATGGCTGAAAAGCATACGGGCCTGCGGCGTACCGTTTGCGTTTTCGGCCAGCAGGGACTCATCGCCTTTTGCGCCGGCAAAATTGAGATAGATTCCCAGAACCGGTTGTGCAATGCCGTGTGGCAGGGCCTGTTGGAACTTTGGGGCCGCGTTGAGTGTTTTGTACTGGCCGGTTAAGGCCCGCAACATTTCCGGAGCCGGGTTGATAAAATCGTAAACCCACGGGCCGGATGAACCTATTTGTGAATCTAAGGGCGCTGATTTGCGGCTGTATTTGTGTGATGCGTGCAGCGTTTTCAAGTCCGCCAGAATTTTATCGCGATCTTTGCCGGCTTGGACGATCATTCCCACGGAGAGCCGGGATTGCCCCTTGGCCCGCGGTAAGACATACAGCGCAAATGGGTGGTTAAAAAACAGCGCTGCAAGTTTGCCGGCATGATTGGCCGTGCTCATCGTTCCAGGATTGCCATTGGCGCGGGCGGCGATAATGGCCGGGACATCCTGGGTGAAAAAATCTGCAATATGGCTGTTTCTGAGGATCTTCGCGAGGCGCGAAGATGAATATCCCGGCCAGTTTTGCGGTTTGCCGGCCCAGCCGACGTAAAAGGCGGCGTTCGCCGGA
Source organism: Planctomycetota bacterium (assembly GCA_021810145.1). Lineage (GTDB taxonomy): Bacteria > Planctomycetota > Phycisphaerae > WQYP01 > WQYP01 > JAMDCX01. Next base: position 20,332 of record JAJZJL010000078.1, read on the forward strand.
ACAAAGGCCGCCGAAGGCGCTGTAACGCTTGACATATCGGCCGCCTGCACCGCACCGGTCGTCAGGGCGGCAGAAGCGGCAATTGCCAGAGCACAAAATTGGATAACCGCAGAAACGCGTGTTCTCATTGAGTAATCACCTTTGTTTTCAAGCCTTTCAAGCGGGAATACACATCATTGCGTTTATTCACACGTTCCGCCCTGGCGTTGTTCGTACTAAACTAACGCACGAATACCTTAATAGTAGCATACCTTGCAGCGCTCAGCTTGCACACCCCGGCGTAAGCTTCCAATTCGGCGTTGCGTCGATTGCCATATTTCCCGAAAGTGTCATGGCTTTTACCAGGCAAGGCCTTTTTCGTACCACCGCGCTGCCGTGAGCGCTCACGTAACAGTTGGCAGCTTCTGGAGCGTGCGGCTGATATTACCGGTTCAATACCCGAATTACCCGCGGCGTTCCCCCATACCGCGCCGATCGGCCAGTTGGAGCAAAAATGGCCGCCCCGGCCGGATTATCCTGCCTGGTGTCGTATCTATTGCAAACACTGGCTTGGTGCCGCATGGCGAGTTGTTTCATTGGGTCATGCCGCCAGGGATCAGTAATTCGGAAATGCGACGATAGTGATAACCGCAGATCACCAGTTGGATGGCCAGCGGTAAATGGCGCGGCCGGTGCAGGCTGGTCCAGAGCAGCATTTTCCAGTAGTAAAATCGCTCTTTACTGAGAAATCCCAGCCGCCATGTTGCCAGGATACCTGCGAGCACACGCCCCAAAGTCAGCGGTGTTCGCACCGGAGGCGCATGGTACTCTTTGAGAAAAATACGCAATCTCCGGTAGTACTGCCTGGGAGAATAAATCGTTTTAAGTATTGTCTGATACCCTTGCCGCAACTCCTGCGCATCCATGCTCGGGATGATATTGCTGGTTCCATCAACATTGTCGCCGGTGGCCGATCCCACAAGGCGATGGGCCTCTTTCATGCGATCATAGAGCCGCGTTCCGGGAATGGCCTGCAGGCGTCCAACCATGGCGGTCATGATGCCGCTTTTCTGTATGAAGTCGATCTGCCGCTGAAAAATGCCCGGCTGATCGCTGTCGAAGCCGACAATAAATCCGCCCTGCACCTGCAGGCCGGCGTTATGCAGACGTTGCACATCGGCCACCAGATTGCGATTGCGGTTCTGGCTCTTGGAACATTCGGCCAGGCTGGAGTTGTCAGGCGTTTCTATGCCGATAAACACCGTGTCGAATCCCACCTCGGTCATCGCGGTCATGAGTTGTGGATCATCGGCGAGATTAATGGAAACCTGCGTATTAAAGGTATAAGGGCCACGGTCCTTCTGCCACTGCGCCAGCACGGGCAGCAGATCGCGCTTGAGTTCGCGCTTATTGCCGATGAGGTTGTCATCAACGAAGAAGATGCTTCCCCGCCAGCCATTGCGATGCAGCGCTTCAAGTTCGGCCCGCACCTGTGCGGCGGTTTTGGTGCGTGGGCGGCGGCCGAACATGGCCGTGACATTGCAGAAATCACAATCAAATGGACACCCACGAGAAAACTGAATCCCGGTGCAGGCGTAATAACGCAAGTCCGCGAGTTCCCAGAGGGGAACCGGTGTGGTGTGAACATCGGCGAATCCCCGGGCGCGGTAAAATCGCTGCGCCTTTCCCTGTTGCCAGTCCGCCAGGAATGGCGGCAATGACAATTCGGCCTCACCGAGCACAAAGTGGTCAACAAGATCGAAATATTCATATTCGGAGGTAAATAACGGCCCGCCCGCCACAACTGTAACGCCGGCGGATTTACAACGGGCAATCAGGGCCTTGGCCGATTCGCGCTGTACCACCATGCCGCTGATCATCACAAGCTCAGCCCAGGCCAGGTCGGCGTTCGACAATGACCGGATGTTCAGATCCACCAGACGTTTGTTCCACTGTTGTGGGAGCATCGCGGCAACGGTCAGAAGCCCCAGCGGTGGAATGACCGCACGCTTTCGCACAAAGCGCAGTGCATGCTTGAGGCTCCAGAAAGTTTCGGGAAATTCCGGATAAAGCATCAGGACGTTCATGTCCGCTACTCCGTTCCGCCACGCCAACAGCCAATTGGCCGGGGCGTGGAACTGCACAAATTCCTGAAAAAGCCGAATTCCGCCGGATTGGCAGCATTCCCACCGGAGTATTTCGAGCGAGGAATTCGTTGATCATAATAGCGGTCGCTTTGCCCGGATTCAATGTGACGTTGCGCGCATGGCCATGGTCTGCCCCGGCAAACCGCAT
>JAJZJL010000191.1 GCA_021810145.1 Planctomycetota bacterium
CATTGGTAGGATCCTACCAATGAATATGTGCCGCTGTTGTTCAGCTTTACGCATCCTTTGATTTCCCATGAACCCGATAAGTTGGTCGTGCTGTCATAAGCCGCCACGTCGGCCGTGAACCTCCAGGCGGTCTGATTTGCCGGTAAAACAATGCCGACCAAAGAACCATCGAGGTAAAGGTTGGTCGGAGTGGTATTCGTAGTGGTGTTGCGGACAATGAAGGTAGAAGTCTGGGCATCGCCGGCATTGGCGAAAGCTCCCGACGAGAACGAGTTTTGGCCATAGAGTGGTGAGTTGGCCTGACTGGCGGGTGCAACGGAATAATCTCCGTATGCGGAGCTGTCCTGCCCCGTCGCAACGGAACCGTATCCGCCTGCGCTGCACGAAGACCCAACCGCGACAGAGGAACCTCCGGTTGCCGTACCCATGAATCCTATCGCTGTGGAATATGAACCTGTGGCGAGTGGACTGTTGCCAAAGGCCAGTGCACCAGGAGCGGAAGCGGAACTGCCAAGCCCCATCGCCAATGAATAAAATCCCGAGGCGTCACCACCGAAGCTGACGGCATTACCGCCGGTGGCGGCGGCCATATCCCCAACAGCAATCGCGTACGGGCCAGTGGCCATCGCTCCGCTCCCGATGGCAACCGCTGGGGACTGTTCAGTGGAAAGAGAAGCATCGCAAACGTAGCCGCCGGTCATTCCAGTTAGGCTTCCGGCGGTCACCGTGAAGCTCGTCGCGCTCGTGGCCGTTACCACTTTCGTATTGATGACGTGGCCGTTCTGATCGGTATATAACAAGTTATCGCCGACAGTTGGCGTGGCGGCGAAACCCGGACTGTACAGTGTTACGGTATCACTGCTGATCGATTTGATTTGTGAAAATCCGTAGCCCGCTATGCAGTTGGAGCCGACCACCATTGAATTCGTGTTGGGGTTGATCGCATTGCCAGTACCCTGATTAATCGGAGCTAGAATAACCTGTTGCCACACCGCCGCACCGGGGGCACTGCTCATGCAGAGGAAAAGTTCATTGGTGGAACTGTTCAGCCACAATGAGCCGGGAAAGTAATTCGCTGTGCTGTCGTTACCGGCAGTCGGATTACCCGTCTGCGCCCATTTGCTTAATGGATGCCAATCCACCAGGTCCGTAAAGTTGTTGGAAATCGCGAGACCACCGGCACCCGGAGGTGGAGCATCACTTGGAAAAACCTGCAGGCCGCGGTAATTTGTCAGACTGGACATGACATCAACCCTTTCAATCAGACAGGCTCTGGACTTAACTGGCCCACGCCGTATCGATTATCCCATAACTCTCCACCACACCCGAATTTGAAATTCATAAGGCAATACGGTTTACTTAAGATTAAAAAAGGCCTCCATTGCCGATAGAAGTTTTATGAACAATATTCTACGACAAGGAGGCCCAGAACATGTCTGTTATCGTCCAAGGAGGGACGATTGGTGCAAAGAAAATCCGAGACGCATCGGTGCCCATGGAGGGCTGGTCTCTGGAAGCCCTGATTCGTTATATCCCGCCGTCCAAGATTACCGCGGTGCTGAACCACACCGGCAGCAGTGGCCGACGGCGTCGCCGCGTGCCGGCTTCGGCGGTGGTGTGGCTGGTGATCGCCATCGGCCTGTGGGGTGATCGTGATATTCCAGCGCTGTGGCGTCAGGTGGAGGGGACCTTGCGGCAATTACTTCAAGCGGCGCGGCTTTGCAAGCCGCCGGGCAAGTCCGCTTTGAGCCGGGCCCGCTCCCGTCTGGGGGCCCGCCCCCTGCGGCAACTGTTTCTGGCCGTGTCCCGTCCGTTGGCCCAAACAGCCACGCGCGGGGCCTTCTATCGGGGAAAGCGGTTGATGATCATCGACGGTCAGACCCTGCTTCTGCCGGATACACCGACCAATCAAAAAGCCTTCGGCAAAAAAAAATCGCGTCGCTTTGGCCGCATGGTTCCGGCCGGCTATCCCCAAGTTCACCTGATTCGTCTGATGGAAGCGGGAACACACCAAGCCATCGAATTGCTCATTAAGCCTTTCAAGAACCATGAATATCCCCAAGCCGGGGCGTTGCTGAACAAGACCCAACCGGATGACTTGGTCCTCTGGGACCGGGGATTATATGGCTATAGCCTGCTGCGACAGGCCACGGATACCGGTCGGCACGTCTTGGGGCGGGTATCATCCCAGGTGCGCTTTGAGGTTATTCGAACGCTTTCTGACCACTCTTTTCTGGCCCGGGTGTACCCGCGACAGGACCGCCGCCGCCGCCGGAAAAATGGCCTGATAGTGCGCGTGATCTCCTACACCTTCCGCGATCCCAACCGTCCCGGCCACGGCCAACGGCATCGCCTGGTCACCACACTTCTCGACGAACAACAATACCCGGCCCAAGAACTCGTGGTGCTATACCATCAACGTTGGGAAATTGAGATTGATAACGATGAAATCACCACCCACCAACTTAACCGACCGGTGGAACTCCGCAGCGGCAAGCCCGTCAATATCGTGCAGGAAATCTATGGCATTTATCTGGCGCACAATGCCATTCGGGCCTTGATGCACGAAGCCGCGCTGCGGGTGGACATCGACCCAAGAAAGCTAAGTTTTATCCATGCCGTGCGGGTCATACGGGACGCCATGCCGTTGTTGCGGGCGGCCCGCAGGAACCAACTCCCGAAATGGTACCATGCCCTGCTGTGCCAGATCAGCCAGGGAATTCTTCCACCCAGAGATGGTCGCATCAATCCCCGTGTCGTCAAAATAAAAATGTCCAAGTATCTTAAAAAACGCGCCGAACACTTGTCGCCACCACAACCCTTGGTCCCCTTCGAGAACGATGTTGTCATTCTTAAGTAAACCGTATTGATTCATAAGGCCCTTCGCTCCGCTTACCGACTGACGCTCCGCAGTATAATCAAGCCTGCTGCGCGAGGTCAATAAACAAGGGCAGAAAAAAACAGCGCCGCACGCAATCTTAACTAAAACCACACCCCTCCGCATACGAAATTCTCATCAAAAAGATAGCCTGGATCCGCCAAGCATCGTCATGGCGTCTTAATTTATATTACAAAATTACCACCCCTCTTTTTGGGCGTTGAGGGACTCGATCCCACCACGAAAATCAAAGGTTTGCGCGTCTTTTTCCGCAACGGGGCACGCAAGGCGGCGAGCCGGATGTTTTCCCCGCGGAAATCTGGGATTTGCTTGATGATCGCGGGCGTGCCGCGATCATTGCCGCCGTAGCGGCCATGGCCGCATCAATGACCACGGATCGCTGACTGAGGATTAGTAAAAGGAATATATGACCAAGAAAGTCATTAACACTTGCTCCGTCTGCGGATGCACCGACGCCCGCGCTTGCCCAAGAGGCTGCGACTCGGCGTTTCTCAATCTGCTTAGCGGCGAGGGTTTATGCACGGCCTGTGTCAAAAAGATCGCGCGTAAAAACCTGCTCGTTTCACCGGATCGGGGAATCAAAGCCGGCGATGCACGCACCTTCAGCCAAGGGCGCTGAACCGCGAAATGCATTCAGCCATTCGCTCTTCGTCACTCTTCTGGCTTCTGGATTCAGGATTCTAACTTCTGGAACGGATACTGCTGGTTCCATCGCTTCTTGCGATCCGCACATCCGCAGTCCGGCAGCCCCTTGTTCTTCGCCCACTCGACGAGGCTTTTCGCGCCAGCGGCCTTAGCCAGCCGCTCCGCCGTGTCACCGATGCCGGCATCAGCTTCGACTGCCAGCAACGCGACACCCTTGGCCCACAGCGGCCATTCAGGACACGGGACAGGTTGAATTGCGGCCTGAGTCACCGCAGCGCGTAGAATAGCCGCCTGGGGTTGCCTGATAAGCATCTCCTGCACCTTCTGCCGATGCCATCCCGGCTCGGTGCACTTGTCGCATCGGGCGCAGGTTCCGTGGCTCGCCCTGCCGCCGTAGAGATTCAGCACGCACAGGCTGTAGGTCATTGTCGAATCTCTGGCGTGTTTGCATGGCATCAGGACACCGTTGTAGTATTTGGAGCAAGATACGGGTTTGGGCATGTATAAGTGCCAGTAAGGGTATCGCTTGTCCAAACTCCAA
>JAJZJL010000192.1 GCA_021810145.1 Planctomycetota bacterium
AACGGAAACCAAAGGTGCTTCCAATGTCAAGCCCTGATCTAAAGTTGGCACATTATTTTTCCCCGGCGCGCCGGGACTCGCTGACGCCCCCCCGTATCCGTTTTAATCCGTGAAATCCGTGGTCTTCTTTTGCCGCCAACTCAACAGAAATGGCAAGAAACCGCCCCGGCGCGCACGGGGTAAATCTCCTGCGCGGATGCAGTGCATTGAGCACCGAGCATTTGGCATTGAGCATCTGGAACTTGGAACATGAATCCTCACTTGCCGGACCCACCTGCCGCTCCGCCACGCAGGAGACCACAGAACATCTGTCACTCATTATTGCTCGTTGCTCGTTGTGTCCCGGCGCGCCGGGATTCGTTTCTTCCCGTCCCGCCGGGGCTCGTTGCCCCCCGCCCGTATCCGCGTTATCCGCTTAGAGAGTTTACCCCGTGCGCGCCGGGGCGGTCCAATTCCATCGCACCAAACACACACAATGAGGCTGGCTGAGCAGTGAGGAGTTAGGAGTTGGGAGTTAGAAGTTAGAGGGGATGTGGAAGCGCTGCGCTTTCAATTTCTTCCAGGTTCCAGGTTCTGGATTCTGATCCGCGAACTCCAGCGAGACAGTATTATCAGTGTTAACAGTATTGGTCAGTATTGGTCAGTATCGATCAGTATTTTCAGCACCTGTCCCGTGTGCCGAGAATCGTTGTTTCCCGGCGCGCCGGGACTCGCTGACGCCCCCCCCGTATCCGCGTCATCCGCGCTATCCGCGGTCCAATCCCTTTTATTCACTGCATATTGCTCATGCGGGCACAGGTCCCAGGCAATGGGCCGCCTGCGACGCCTCGGCGGCGTGTTTCATAAAAAGGCTATAATTTATCACAAAATAGCCTTGTGCGATTGCAGATGCGGTTTTATAGTCATGCGGTGTCCCGCTTGTGCGCGGGCATTTTGCCGGAGCAGATTTCCGGGAAATTCACCGGGTATCTGGAGATAAACATATGGCTTGGCGTAATGCGGTGCTGGTGTGCCTCTGTGCGTGTCTGATTCTTCTGGTTCCGGCGCACGCGGCGCGGGCCGCGGGAAAGTTCTTTCTTAAAGACGGCGACCGTGTCTGTTTTTATGGCGACAGCATTACGGATCAGCGATTCTATTGCGCAGAAGTGGAAACCTATGTATTGACACGCTTCCCGCATCTGCATGTGCGATACATTGATTCCGGCGTGGGCGGCGACACCGTTCGCGGCGGCTGGGCCGGACCGATTGACCTTCGGCTCAAGCGCGATGTATTCCCCTATAAACCCGATGTCGTGACCATTATGTTGGGTATGAACGATGCCGCCTATCGACCGTTTAACAGGAAAATTTTCAACACATACAAAAAAGGGTACGAGCACATTATCCGATCGCTCAAAAGCCATCTGCCCGGTGTAAGAATCGTTCTTCTGGGAACCACTCCGTATGACGATATAACGCACAAGCCCAAATTCCCCGGCGGTTACAATAACGTGCTCGTGCGGTACTGCCAATTTGTCAAACGTTTGGCCCGGCGGAATCACCTGATGTATGTTGATTTCAACGCCCCGATGCTCAACGTGCTTAAAGAAGGGCAGAAAATCAATCCCACTCTGGCCCGGCAGTTTTTCCCCGGCCGCATTCATCCCAGCGCCGCGGCGCAGATGATGATGGCTCAGCAATTGCTCAAGGCCTGGGGGGCGCCGGCAACCGTGTCCCGCGTGGGCATTGACGCCGACACCGGCAAAATTATCACCGCCGACAATACGCATGTCAGCAATATGCACGTTTCGCATGATGCTGTCGCCTGGACCCAGCAGGATCAGGCGTTGCCCGTTCCAGTGCTCGGCCTGCATGAAAACTGGCCGCAATTTCCCAGTTGGGAACTCTTTCGCACGCCACAGCCGAACCCGGCCTATACCAACCCCGCCGCCGCTTTAATCGATAAGCTCTCCGGTTTCACCCGGCAGTTGGATCAGGAAACGCTGGTGGTAACCGGACTTTCGGCATCGCGTTATACCTTGAAAATTGACGGAACGACCGTTGGAACGTTTACTTCCGCTCAACTGGCCAAAGGAATTAATCTGGCTGATTATTTTACTCCTATGCTCCGGCAGGCGTACCACGTAAGCAATATCGTCTGGGAGGAAATCCAGGCGCATTGCGTGGGGCGCTATGAAGTGCAGACCATGATGGAAAACTTCGATCCGTGGTGGACCAAGCCGCACCCGCCGAATTTGCCGGTGACCACGGAGAACGATCCAGCCGCCGCCAAAGCCGTCAGCGCTATTGTTCGCACCATATATCGGCTTGAGTCCGTGATTGTTGCGCGCGAATATGTGGCCAATCAGCCGAAGCTGCACCACTATGAGCTGATCGCCGCCAACTGATTGCCGTGCCGTTGCCCGGGATAAAAATAAAGCGTCCGCAAACCGCTTGAACGGGTATCAGGCGGCGGAAGCGTGCTTGTGCTGACAGGTACAATCAATGTTTTGGGACAAGCCGGTCCGCTTGGGACATCCACTGGCATTGTGACTGATCCGGAATCACAGCGGTTCATTGGTTCATTAACTGAAAGGCGAGGGCTGTTGCGATGAAAGAGCGGAGAAATCGCAGAATCAGCGGCGCGCTGGTGCGCCATGCCGTGGCAGGTGCCGTTGCCGTTGCCGTATCTGTAATGAGAGCCGGTGAGATCAGTGCCCATCCCTTCCTTGGCACCACATGGCAGGACACGGCGTATCCATCCTTCGGCGACTTTTTCACGCAACTGACCCCGGAAAACGACGGCAAATGGGGCAGCGTCGAGCCGGTGCAGGGTACATTCGACTGGTCCCATCTCAGCGCGATGTACACCCTGGCGGCGCAGCGTGGAATGTTGGTCAAGCAGCATAATATGATCTGGAAGGGCCAGCAGCCGGCATGGGTGACGGCCAGAAATGCTACCTCGGCGGAACAGAAGTGGTTTTCCGCTTACGCCGGCAGATTTTCTCCCAATTTGATCGATGTGGTCAACGAACCACTGGATGGTGCGCCGCAGTACGCAGCCGGCCTGCCCGATGGAGGAACGTCCTCCTCCAGTTATGGCGGATTCGGCTGGGTGGTACAGGCGTACAAGTTGGCGCGAACGGACTTTCCGAATGCCACGCTGCTGATCAATGATTACGGCATTCTTGCCAGCGGCACAAAGACCGCACAGTACATGGCCCTGATCAAAACCCTCAAAAGCAAGAGACTCATTGATGGTATTGGCCTGGAAGCACATGGCTTGGAGCATGTCAGCGCACAAACCATACAAACGGATCTTAACACCCTCGACACGCTGGGACTTCCGATTTATATATCGGAATATGATCTGAATCAGTCCAGTGATGCCGCACAGCTTGCGCAGATGAAAGCTCAGTTCCCGATTTTCTATACCAACTCCATGGTCAAGGGTGTCACGCTTTGGGATTTCGCCTATGGCCATACCTGGCAAAGCAATGCCAATTTGCTGTATGCCAGCGGCAATCCCCGCCCGGCCATGCAATGGCTTGAAAGATATGTGAATCCCGGCGGAACAGTCATTGATAGTGGTGCGGTGCAGACGGTTGCATCCGCTGCCGGGATTGCCATGGGGCCTATTGCCATTGATTTCGGCGGCGGTACGCTCCGCTATGCTGGAACTGGAATCAACCTGAAAAACGTTTTGCAAGTTAACGATAATGCCGCCTTAATTGATATCAATGGTCAGGCTGGCGCTCAATATTCAGGCAATATCAGCGGCGGCGGATCGCTGACCATTGAGAACACGGGCAATTCGAGCAATAACTCGCTCTTGCTTGCCGGTACCGACAGCGTCTCTGATGTTACAACCATAGCCGGAAATACCAAGCTGGTATTGGACGCCATCACGGGCGTTGCGGGGACAGGTGTGATAACCGGTGCGGTGAGGGTAAATGCCGACGGCAGCCTGAGCGGTAACGGAACGGTTGCCAATACGCTGTTGCTGGCGGGCACGCTGGCACCCGGTGATAGCTCAGCAGGCATGATTACGGTTCAAAATC